>JAOPVG010000280.1 GCA_025966255.1 Jatrophihabitans sp. | reverse complement strand
GGGTGGCCTGGCGATACCTAGTGGGGGTATCGTTTCGCATACCCCCGCCAGGTATTCACGCGAGCCGGATGGAGATTCAACATGGCCACCAAGAGCTACGGCGTCATCGGCCTGACCTGCGAGCACTGTGTCGCGGCCGTGATCAGTGAGGTCGGCGCGATCAACGGCGTGTCCGACGTCAGCGTGACTCTCAACGCCGGTGGCGTCTCGGACGTCACCGTCACCAGTGACCGGCCCGTGCCGGTCGACGCGATCGTCGGTGCCCTCGATGAGGCCGGCGACTACACGGTGGCTGCTGAATCGTCATGAGCACCGTCGAACTGTCGATCGGCGGGATGACCTGCGCGTCCTGTGCCGCGCGGATCGAGAAGAAGCTCAACCGGTTGGACGGTGTCACGGCATCGGTCAACTACGCGACCGAGAAGGCGCTGGTGCAGCACCCCGACTCGGTCGACCTGGAGCAGCTCGTGGGCACCGTCGAGGCGGTCGGTTACACGGCGTCGGTTCCGTCCGCGGCGCCGCCGTCCGGATCGGACGAGGCCGTGGACGAGACGGCCGAACTCCGCCGACGGGTGCTGGTCAGCGCGGCGCTGACCCTGCCTGTGCTCGTACTGTCCATGGTGCCGCCGTGGCAGTTCCGCAACTGGCAGTGGCTGGTGCTGACCCTGGCCGCACCGGTGGTGGTGTGGGGCGCCTGGCCGTTCCACCGCGCCACGTGGACGAACCTGCGCCACCGCGCCACGACGATGGACACCCTCATCTCGGTCGGCGTGCTCGCGGCGTTCGGCTGGTCGTTGTGGGCGCTGTTCATCGGCGAGGCCGGCCGGTCCGGGATGCGGATGCAGTTCAGCCTCCTGGCCTCCGGCAACGACGACATCTACCTCGAGGTGGCCTCTGCGGTCACCGTCTTCCTGCTCGCCGGGCGGTACGCCGAGGCCCGGGCGAAGCGCCGCTCCGGCGCCGCGCTGCGCGCATTGCTCGACCTGGGTGCGAAGAACGTCGCGGTGCTGCGCGGCGCGGGCGAGGTGCGCGTGCCGATCGCCGAGCTGGCGGTCGGCGACCGGTTCGTCGTGCGTCCGGGCGAGAAGATCGCGACGGACGGCGTGGTGGCTGACGGCAGTTCGGCCGTCGACACATCATTGGTCACGGGCGAGTCCGTCCCCACCGAGGTTGGCGTGGGTGACGTGGTGGTCGGCGCAACGGTGAACGTCGGCGGCCGGCTCATCGTCGAAGCAACCCGCGTCGGCGGCGAGACGCAGCTCGCGGAGATGGCCCGTCTCGTCGAGCAGGCGCAGAACGGCAAGGCCGCGGCGCAGCGGCTGGCCGACCGCGTGTCAGGGGTGTTCGTGCCGACCGTGATCGCGCTGGCGCTGCTGACCTTCGCGCTGTGGCTGGTGTTCGGGGGCAACACGCAGGAGGCGTTCACTGCGGCGGTGGCGGTGCTGATCATTGCCTGCCCGTGTGCGCTCGGCCTCGCCACGCCGACGGCGCTCATGGTCGGCACCGGCCGCGGCGCGCTGCTCGGCATCCTGATCAAGGGTCCGGAGATGCTCGAGAGCACCCGACGCGTCGACACCATCGTGCTCGACAAGACCGGCACCGTCACCACTGGCCGGATGACGCTGCACGACGTGATCAGCGACGATCCCGACGAACTGCTTCGCATCGCCGGTGCCCTCGAATCAGCGAGCGAACACCCGATCGCGCAGGCAATTGCAGCGGCGGCTCGTGACCGGCTCGGCGGCGATGGTCTGCCCGCGGTGGACCAGTTCGCGAACACGCCGGGACTGGGCGTCATTGGTCTGGTGGAGGGCAGGGCGGTCGTGATCGGACGGCGCGCACTGCTCGAGCAGTGGTCGTTGCATCCCGACGGTGCCATGGCCGACGCGCTGGAGCAGGTGGAGGCGGCGGGACGCACTGCGGTGCTAGTGGCCTGGGACGGCAATATCCACGGCGTGCTGGCCGTCGGCGACACAGCGAGGCCGACAAGCGCTGACGCCGTGGCCCGGTTCCGCGCGCTCGGGCTGCATCCCGTCCTGCTCACCGGCGACTCGCGGCAGGCAGCGCTCGACATCGCGGGGCAGGTCGGCATCGACGAGGTCGTGGCCGAGGTGCTGCCCGAGGGCAAGGTCGACGAGATCCTTCGCCTACAGTCGCAGGGCCGTGTCGTTGCGATGGTCGGCGACGGTGTGAACGACGCGGCGGCGCTGGCCACCGCGGACCTCGGCATCGCCATGGGGAGCGGGACGGACGCGGCCATCGAAGCGTCGGACCTCACCCTCGTCCGCAGCGACCTGCGGGCTGCGGCCGACGCGATCCGGCTCGCCCGCGCCACGCTGGGCACGATCAAGGGCAACCTGTTCTGGGCGTTCGCCTACAACGTGGCCGCGTTGCCGCTGGCTGCGTTCGGGCTGTTGAACCCGCTCATCGCCGGCGCAGCCATGGCGCTCAGCTCGGTGTTCGTTGTGACCAATAGCCTGCGCCTGCGCCGCTTCAACTGACCGCCCGCGCCCGAGCTCACGCGAGGGACTTGTAGAAGTCGACGTGGGCGCGGGCCGCGGCTTCCCAGGTGTGCGCGGCAGCCAGGCGGCGTCCGGACTCGATGCGCGACCGATCCGGCGATGCCGCGCCCACGACCAACTGCGCGGCCAGCTCGTCCGGCGTGGATGCGAACGTCGCCGCTTCGCCGAACACCTCGCGCAGCACCGGCTGATCCCGCATGACGACGGGCACGCCGGCCGCCATCGCCTCCATGGCCGCCAGGCCGAACCCCTCCTTCACGGACGGAAAAGCGAACACGTCGGCCTGCGCGACGAGGGCCGGCAGCTCGTCGTGCGACACCGGGCCCAGAATCGAGATTCGAAGTCCCAGTTCCGCGGCGCGGTCCAGCACCTGGGTGCGGTAGTCGCGGTAGTCGAACAACGTCTCCCCGCCCGCGAAGACCAGCCGCAGCTCCGGACGCTCGCGAGCCACCAGCGCCATCGCCTCGACCAGGTCGGCGCTGCCCTTGCGCGGCTCGATCCCGCCGACCGCGAGCACGTAGGGTCCGAGCCGGCCGCCCCAACGCTGTCGCGCCCCCTGGGCCGCCGGCGACGGCGCCGCCGCCTCGGCGAACCGCACTGCATCGATTCCGTTCGGGATCACCGTCGCAGCGATGCCCCAGCCGGCGCGCACCTCCTCCGCCACCGCCGCCGAGACACACACGTGCGCGTACGGCGTGACGATTGCCCGTTCGTGGCACGCGGCCAGCTCCGGCGTGGTGAAGGTGTCGAGGTGATGGACGGTCCGCACGCACCGCGGCACCGCGTTCGCACTGATGCAGTCCTGGGCGTGGACGATGTCGTACTCACGACTCTGGAACGCCGACCGCAGCGCGTCGATCGACCGCAGGATGCGGCGGCCGACGCCCTCGTCCGGCCGCTCCGGGAACGGCACCAGCCGCACGCCGACCGACGGATCGACCGGCCGAAAGAACCCCTCGTCCCCACCGCGGGCCAGCGACCACACATCGACGACAATTCCCAGCTCGGTCAGCGCCTCGGCCAGCGCGAGCGTGTGCACGACGCCGCCCCGGGCCCGGGTCGAATAGGTAAGCAGAGCTATCCGCACCGGGTCACTTCTCGAGGTACAGATCGGGGCGCCGCTCGGACAAGTGGTGCAGCACGAGACGAGCCCGCTCGATCTCGGCGTCGACGTCGATCTCGGTCACCGCGAGACCGGCCTTCGCCCACGTCCGGGCCAGCACTTCGCCACCCGGTCCAACCACCTTCGACTGGCCGAGGAAGCGGAGGCCGCCCATCGAGCCCGTCTGGTTGGCCGCTACCCATACGACCTGGTTCTCCGCCGCTCGCGCGCAGTCGTACAGATCGAACAGGCGCGACTGCCGGTCCTGCGTGAGCCGCGGAGCCCGCTGGGTGAGGCTGGCCGGCCACGCGCACAGGCAGGTGATGATGCGAGCCCCGTCCAGCGCCAGCGTGCGGGCCGCTTCCGGAAACGTCTTGTCGTAGTCGATAAGCATCCCCATGCGTCCGATCGGGGTGTCGAACGCGGCGATGGTGTCACCGGCGGCGTAGACGAGCGCCTCGCCCGGCGGCTGGTGGACCTTGCGGTAGCGGCCCAGCACACCGTCGCCGTTGAGGCAGATCGCCGAGTTCCACCGTTGCCCGCCGACCGCCTCGGAGTAGCCGAGGCACACGACCATCTCGCCGACCATGCCGATGATGCGGCGCAGCTCGGGCGCGTCCGGCCCGATCGCCGGCGGTAGCGCATCGGGGTCGGGCGAGCGCAGGTCGGCCAGGTACCCACCGAGCGCGGCATCGGGTAGCACGAGCAACGACGCCCCCACTCGCCGCGCCGCTGCGACCACCATGCCGATGCGTTCGACGGAGCGTGGCAGGTCACGTCCGAAGTGAGCCGCGGCCGCGGCGATGCGCAGCGTCGTCATCTCGCGGTGACCCTCGGGGCCGGCGCCGCGCGAACCAGCTGCCGGGCGACGTGCGCAGCGTCGCGCTCGATGCCGGCGAAGCGGCCGGAGCCCCATGTGTGCAGCCACGGCAGCCCGACGAAGAAGAGGCCGGGGACGGGCGTGACGCCGCGAACGTGCTGCGGGTGCCCAGCCCCGTCGAACACAGGTGCGTGCAGCCAGCGGTAGTCGCGGGTGAATCCGGTGGCCCAGACGACCGGGCAGAGTCCGTCGACCGGTAGCCGCGAGCCCGGGTACCGGTGCGGACGCCACACGGGTTGGTAGCGGCTCGGCGACCCGGCCTCGATGCCGTTGGCCCGGATGTGCTCGTCGATCAGGGCGTTGATGCCGTTGTAGACGTCGTCGGCGGCGTCGAGAGAACGCTCCAGATCACCGGCGAAGTTGAGGGCGCCG
>JAOPVG010000252.1 GCA_025966255.1 Jatrophihabitans sp. | reverse complement strand
GGCGCACGCGCGTTCTACGACAGCCACCGAGCCCGCGGAGCAACCCACAACCAGGCACTCCGTGCCCTGTCCAACCGCCTGGTCGGCATCCTCGACGGCTGCCTACGCCACAGCAGCACCTACGACGAAGCCACCGCCTGGGCACACCGCCAGACCGCAGCCGCTTGACGAGTTAGACCCCTGGGATATCTAGATCCGTCGCTAACTTCGACCCGGTCAGGCTCACGGCAACGGGTCCCCAGCGAGCCTGACCGGGTCCAAGTCGGGCTGGCCGGGGTGGATGCGGGCGCTGACGAGCCCCGCGACGTCGAGCGGACGCAGGCCACGTTGCCAGGCGAGCAGCGCCGCGATGGCCGCCGTGCTGAGCAGGCAGACCAGACCGCCGGCGATGAGTCCCCACCGCGGTCCGGCGACACCGGCCAGCCAGCCGATGATCGGCGCACCGATCGGGGTGCCGCCCATGAAGCAGATCAGGTACAGCGACATGACCCGTCCGCGCATGGTCGGCTCGACGCCGAGCTGGATCGAGGCGTTGGCGGCGGTCGTCACCGTCAGCATCGCAAGCCCCGTGGGCACGAGCGCAACGGCGGTGAGCGCCAGGCTCGGCATCAGTCCCGAGACGATCTCGGCCGCGCTGAACGCCGCGGCGGCCACGAGCAGGAACAGCGCCGACGGTCGGTTGACGCGCCGGGTCGCGGCGACGGCACCACAGACGGCGCCGACGGCGAGCGCGGTCGACAGCAGTCCGTAGCCGCTGGCCCCGTGGTGGAAGACCTGCTTGGCCATCAGCGCCGCGGTGATCGAGAAGTTCAGCCCGAACGTCCCGATGACGAAGATCAGCAGCATTGAGAGCAGCAGGTGGGGACGGCTGCGGACGTAGCGGAAACCGTCGCGCAGCTGGCCGGCCGCCCGGGCCACGGGTGGCGACGGGAACAGCTCGGCCGGGCGCATCATGATCAGCGCAGTCAGCACGGCGACGCTCGACAGCGCGTTGGCGATGAACGCCCACCCGGTACCGACCGCGCTGATCATCACGCCGGCGACGGCGGGCCCGAGGATGCGTCCGGAGTTGAAGATCGTCGAGTTGATGGCGACGGCGTTCGCGAGCTCGTCCGGGCCGACCATCTCGACGACGAAGGACTGCCGTACCGGTGTGTCGATCGCGGTGATCACGCCGAGGACGGTGGCGAGCGCCAGCACCTGCCAGTACGCGACGACGCCGGTCACGTCGAGCAGGCCCAGCATCAGCGCGGCGACGGCGAGGGCGGATTGCGTGACGAACAGCAACTTCCGCTTCTCGCTGCGGTCGGCCAGGATGCCGCCCCAGAGGCCGAGGAACAGCGAGGGCCCGAACTGCAGCGCGGTGACGATGCCCAGCGCGGTGCCGGAGTTGGTGAGTTCGAGGACGAGCCAGTCCTGCGCAACGCGCTGCATCCACGTGCCGGTGAGCGAGACGAGCTGTCCCGACGCGTACAGGCGGTAGTTGGGCACCCGCAGCGACCGGAACATGCCGGTGGCCTGAACCGGAGCGGCGGGCGGCGCTGGGGGCGACGCGACCGCCGTCACTGCTGAGCCAGCTTGTCCAGGATCGGGATGACGCGCTGCAGCAGCGCCCGCTCCTCCGGCGTGAGGGCAGCGAGGCGGCGGGTGAGCCACGCGTCCCGGGAACGGCGTTCGGAATCGAGCAGGGCGGTGCCCGCATCGGTAATGCCGATGATCGCCTGCCGCTTGTCTCCCGGGTGCGGATCCCGGCGGACGAGATCGCGCTCCTCGAGGTTGGCGAGCACCTTGGTCATCGACGGCGGCTGCACCTTCTCGCAGGCAGCCAACTCGCCGGCGCTCATCGGGCCGCGCTGGTGAAGCGTGGCCATCGCCGAGAGCTGCGTGAGGGTCACCGAGGTGTCGACGCGTTGGTTGCGGACCAGCCGGGTGAGCCTGAGCAAGGACGGACGAAGAAGGGAGGCGAGTTCGGCAATCGTCGTTCTGGTCGCCGTCGTCACAATAGTTAGTCTAACTAACGACCGGGCGTTTCGCCACCAAGGAGTCGAGCCGCGAACTCGGCAACGAGCGCGCCCGCGTGCGGCAGGATCGTGCCGCCCACCCGGTGGATCGGAACCGTGCCGCTCAAGCTGCTCGTCCAGAATGCAGCGCGGCCGGACAGGTCAGCGAGGCCGAACGGACGCAGTTCGGTGCGCCGGCCCTCGTCGCGGGCGAGGTCCAGCAGGGCCCGGCGGGTGACGCCGGGGAGCAGGTCGTCGCGCAGCGGGGCGGTGACGAGGGTGCCGTCCGGTTCGATCAGGAACACGTTGCCCCGGCTGGTCTCCAGCACGGTCCCGTCGGCGGCGACGAAGAGCGGGACGGCCGGCGCGGCTGCGGCCTCGAGCTCGGCGAGGACGGTCCGGTCGGCCCACTTGTGCCGCCACGAGCCGGCCGGTCGCTCGATGACGACGGCGTCGCTCGCGACCGGAGGGGTTCCCACCGCGCTCGCCGTGACCTCGACCTCGAGATCGGGCCGGCCGATCAGCCGCAGCACGACCCGTCCCGGCTGCCCGGCCACGGCCGGCCCGGCAAGGGCCGCGCGAGCGCGGTCGGCGAGCTCGTTCGACAGGCCGCGGCCGTAGAGTTCGCGGCAGGACCGGTCGAGTCGCGCGAGATGGTCCGGCAGCCGCAGGGCCCGACCGTCGATCGCGAGGACCGTCTCCAGCAGCCCACCCTCCAACTGCACCGCCGTGGCCGCGACGTCGGGCGTCCGCACCACAGCGGCCAGCGACGTGCGGGCGGCGACGAGCAGCGGCGTCGCCTTGTGCAGGCACTCGCGCCACTCCAGCATCGGCACACTGTCGGCGGTGATTCCGCCGCCTACGCCGAGCTCGGCCCGTCCGTCGACGATCTCGAACGTACGGATGACGACGCTGAACTCCGCACCCCAGCACGGGCTCGCGAACCCGATCGCCCCGGTGTAGGCGTGCCTCGGCCGGCTTTCGAGTTCGGCGATCGCGTCGATCGCGCGCAGCTTGGGCGCGCCGGTGACCGAGCCGGGCGGGAAGGTGGCGCGGAGCAGTTCAGCGTCGCCCACGTCCTCGCGCAGCCGTCCCTCGACAGTGGAGACGAGATGCCACACGCCGGGGTGCGCCTGGACGTCGAGCAGTGCGGGCACGCGCACCGTGCCCGGCTCGCAGACCCGGCCGAGGTCGTTGCGCATGAGGTCGACGATCATCACGTTCTCGGCCGCGTCCTTGGCCGACTGCCGCAACCGCTCGGCATTGCCTTCGACGTCACGGGGCAGGGTGCCCTTGATCGGCGCCGTGACGACGTTGCGACCTCGGCGCCGAAGGAACAGCTCCGGGCTGAGGCTGACGATCGAGGCCCGTCCGCCACCGACGTAGGCGCCGCGGGCCGGAGCGACGGCGGCGGCCGCGTCCGCGAACAGGTCGGCGGCGTTGCCGTCGAACTCCGCATCGAGGCGGGTGCAGACGTTCACCTGGTACAGCTCTCCGGCCCGGATCAACTCGACGGCGCGCTCCACGGCCGCCAGGTGATCGGCCACGGCCGGGCCGCTGAACTCGCCGACCGTCCAGCCCGGAGTGGTGTCGGGGCCGGCCAGCAGTGCCCGCCAAGCCTCGAGCCGCAGCCGGAGGTCGGCGTCGCGCTCGTCGCTCCACAGTGCTTCGAACCACCACGCGCCGTCGATCCGACGTACGACGTGGTCGTGGAACGCGAGCCGCGACGGACCGTCGTAGGCCAGCACGCCGCACCAGCCCCCGCCGACGAAGTCCGCGCGGTCCTGGGCAGTGACAGCGACAGCGGGTTGGGCGTCGAGCGCCGCGATCGGATCGGCATCCTCGGCGAGGACGTGCAGCGGGTGCGAGGTCAGCAGCGCCGAGCCGTCCAGCCACGCACCGAGCAGACAGACCAACCCGTCCCAGCCGGCCGCGCGCCGAACGAGCTCCGCGGGCACCGGGCCCGGGCCGAGGGGCACGCAGACCGCGCGGGCGTGCATCGCGCTGATGGCGGCAGTCATCCCAGTACGCTCACGGGCATGCCGGAGCAGCGCCGACTCGTGCAGCCGCCGCCCGTGCAGATGAATGCGCGGCGCCTCGTCGCCGTCGGCACCGCCCTGTGGTTCGTCGCGTTCGTCGTCCTACTGCCCTTCTACGGCTGGCTGGGGCGCCACCACCACCGCATATGGCTCTGGACCTGCCTGGCCGGTTGGATCCTGGGCATCATCGGCTGGTCGATCATGATGCGGCACCGAAAGCTAGGGCGCACAATCTGAGGTTGCCTCAGTTTGTGGTTACCTCATCGCCGTCGTCGTAGACGACCTCGCCGACCTCCAGCACCGGGCCGGGGTCGAGGCGGGTCTGGGAGTGGGCGCCGCAGCCGTACTCGACGCTCACTACCTGGCCATCGCTGTCGGTGACCTCGTTGCCGCACACGCCGAAGCCGGCCTGCAGTGATCCGGCGAGCGGCAGGAAGAACCCGCAGGTGCCGCAGGACGCGGGCGCCTGCCGGGCCATCGGGGCGTGCGGGCCGCGGTCGCCGGAGTTCCAGCGGTCGGCGGCGAGCAGGCGGCCGTCGCGGGACATGACCTGTTCGCGACCGAGGCCGAGTTCGAACGCGACGGCCTCCACCGCTGGGTCGTCCGACAGCGTGTACGCCGGAACGAGCCGCGGGTCGTCCGGTGCGGGCGGCAGCAAATCGCCGGGGCTGAGGTCGCCGGGCCGAATGCGCTCGTCCCACGGCACCCACGGCGGTGCGAGCAGAGCGCCGTCTCCGGGCAGCAGCACGACCTCGTCGACAGTGGCGGTGCGGCTGCGCGGCGCCCGGGCCACGGTGACCGCCCAGTGCCAGCCGGTGTAGCCAGGAAGCACGGCGGCGAAGGCATGCGTGGCGACGCGTTCGCCCTCGGCGCGGACGCCGAGATGGTCGCCGACCGATCCGGCGTCCATGTCCAGCGCCGCCTGACGGGCGAGATCGACTGCGGCGGCGAGTACGACGTCCGGTTGGGCATTCCGGGCCGCCGCGGCGGCCGTCTCCCGCGCGGCGTTGGCTGCGGCGTCTCGCTCCCCGTCACGCGCGGCGTCGGGTGCGGCGTCGGCCTCGACCGACGCCGGCGCCGTCAGCGATTCAACCGAGCCGTCCGGGTCCACTGCGAAGATCGTCGTGCCGCCGTCGGGTGCGTCTGGGCTCGTCACCGGTCCATTCTCGCCGATCTCGGCCAGTTCCGTGACCATCGCCCTTTCGGAGTGGGTCGCGTGAGGCAGGATGGACGCGTGGCGAAGCGCAGTGACGAGCAACCGCGCAAGCGGTTCTCCAAGTCTGGGCACACTTCGCACCGGCCGCCCGCCGGGCCCGGAGCTCCGCCGCCGCAGGCCTACCAACCGCCACCCCCTCCGGTCTACCAACCGCCACCGCCTCCGTATCAGCCGCCGCCCCAATACGGACCGCCGCCCCAGTATGGGCCGCCGCCCCAGTACGGTCCGCCGCCCCAGTACAGCGATCCGTATCAGGCTCCCCCTTCGCCGACCGATCCCTACGGTTCGCCCACCTATCACCAGCCGCCGGCGGCCGCCCCGCCGCCGCAGACCGCGCAGGGTCCGGCGACCGTCGGCCGGGCGGCACTCACCCTCGGCAAGGCGACACTCTCCGGCACCAATCGCGCGGCCCGCACGGTTACCCGCAAGGTCATCACCGCAAGCAAGTCCGACGGCGCGGAGCAGTCCGGACTCACCGCGCTGATCTGGAACCAGGTGCTCAGCTACGGCACCGACGCCATGATCACGGTCTCGCTCGCGGGGACGGTGTTCTTCGGCGCCTCGGCCAGCGCGCAGCGCGGCAACGTGCTGCTCTACCTGCTCGTCACCATGGCGCCGTTCGCGGTCGTCGCGCCCGTCATCGGCCCGGCACTCGACCGCCTGCAGCACGGCCGTCGATGGACGATGGCCGGCACCGCCATCGGCCGGGCGATCCTCGCGCTGATCATGGCCGGACATCCGACCGATCTACTCGTCCTCTATCCGTGCGCCCTCGGGTCGCTGGTGCTCTCGAAGGCGTACGGAGTGGTGCGGGCGGCGGCCGCGCCCCGGCTCGTCCCACCCGGCATGACCCTCACCGCGGCGAACGCCAAGCTGACCATCTTCGGGCTCGGTTCCACCCTCGTGCTGGGCGGGTTCGTCGGCATCGTCATCAAGGTCACCGGCTCGTACAGCCTGGGCCTCATCGTCACCGCGATCGGGTTCGCGGCCTGTGCGTTCTTCGCCTTCCGGCTCCCGCCCCAGGTCGATTCCGCGGCGGGCGCACCGCGGCACCCCCAGGAGCCGATGCGGCCGCGCACGCAGGAACGGGTGCCACGCCTGAGCCGGTTGCAGGGCTGGGCCCGCAAGGGCTTCGACCCGCACCTCGTCATCGCGCTGCAGGGCGAGTCGGTGCTGCGCCTACTGTCCGGGATGCTCACCATCTATCTGGCGTTCTACGTCGAATCGACGGCGCATGGGGCCACCGGCGCCGCCGAACTCGGCGGGGTCGTACTGGGCGCCGGCGCCGGCAATTTCGTCGGGACGGCGATCGGTACCCGTCTGAAGATGGCGAAGCCCGAGGTCGTCATCATCGTCTCGACGGCCATCGCCGGGCTCACCTGCGTGATCGTCGCCTTCACGTTCACTGTGCTGCTCGGCATCATCGCCCTGTTCATATGCGCCGTGACCAACGCGCTGTCCAAGATCGCGCTGGATTCGCTCATCCAGAACGACGTCGTCGAGACACTGCGCTCCAGCGCCTTTGCCCGCTCGGAAACCTTCCTTCAGCTGGCGTGGGTGGTGGGCGCCGCACTCGGTGTGGCCCTGCCCAGCCATGACACCACCGACGGCACGATCGCCCTCGCCGTCGCCGGCGTGATCACGGCCGGAGTCGCCGTCGTGATCGTCCTGCGCAATCGCGCGACGAACCGCACCCATGCTGCGCGGGACTGGCCGAATCGGCCCGGCAGCGTGGTTCCCCGCCGAGTCGACTGATGTCGCAGACCTTGTGAAGCTGCTGGTGATGACGGCCGTCGCGGCCGAGCGCGATGCGATCGTCGCCGCGCTCGGGCCACGCTCGGACGTCACGGTGCTCGTCGCGGGCGTGGGTCCGGCCGCCGCGGCGGCGGGTACGTCGTCGGCACTGGCGGGCGGCGAGATCGACCTCGTGCTGAGTGCGGGGATCGGCGGTGGGTTCGCGCCGCTCGCGCCCGGCGACATCGCGGTGGCATCGGCGATCGTGTTCGCCGACCTCGGCGCCGAGACGCCGGACGGCTTCGTCCCGGTGTCCGAACTCGGCTTCGGCGGCGAGAGCTACGACGTCGCGCCCAAGCTCGCGGTGCAACTGGCCGACCGGACGCGCGGACATCTCGGCACGATCCTCACCGTCGCGACCGTCACGGGTACGGCGGCGACCGCGAACGCACTGGCCGGCCGGTTCGCTGACGCGGTCGCCGAGGGCATGGAGGGCGCCGGAATCGCTGCGGCGGCGCAGGTGCACCAGGTCGCGTTCGCCGAGGTGCGGGCGATCAGCAATATGGTGGGCCCGCGCGACCGGAGCGCCTGGCGGATCCCCGAGGCGCTCGACGCGCTGGGCCGGGCCGTCGCCGCCGTCGCTGCGGGAGAATCGACGCCCGGAGAATCAACATCGAGAGAATCGACGCCGTGAAGATCGCTTACTCGCCCTGCCCGAACGACACCTTCGTCTTCCACGCGTGGACGCACGGACTGATCGAGGGAGCGCCGTCGATGGACGTCACGTTCGCCGACATCGACGTCACCAACACCGCCGCTGAGCGGGGCGAGTTCGACGTGGTCAAGGTGTCCTACGCGGCGTTGCCGTGGCTGCTCGACCAATACGCGCTGTTGCCGAGTGGCGGGGCGTTGGGGCGGGGCTGCGGGCCGCTCGTCCTGACGCGCGGCGACGCTTCATCACTGGACGGGCGGACGGTGGCCGTGCCGAGCGAGCGGTCGACCGCGTACCTGCTGTTCCGGCTGTGGGCGGCCGGGCAGCGGCCCGCACGTATCGACGTCGTCCCGTTCACCGAGATCATGCCGGCGGTCCGCGACGGCCGTTACGACGCCGGTCTGGTGATCCACGAAGCGCGGTTCACCTATCCGTCCTACGGGCTGACCGCGCTGGCCGACCTCGGCGAGTGGTGGGAGCGCGACACCGGTTTCCCCATCCCGCTCGGCGCGATCCTGGCTCGGCGCGCACTCGATGTGCCGGCGCTGGCGCGGGCGGCTCGGGCGTCGGTCGAGTACGCGTGGGCGGATCCGTCCGCGTCGGCGGTCTACGTGGCGGACCACGCCGACGAGATGTCCCCGGACGTCCAGCAGCAGCATATTGCGCTCTACGTCAACGAGTTCACGCGAGACCTCGGCGAGGAGGGCTACGCCGCCGCGGCCGCACTCCTTGATCGCGCCCACCAGGCCGGCTTGACTCCGTCCAACCCACCACTGCGCTGAGTCCAGGCGAGTCGCGACGCGATCGATCTTGTTGCGCAAACCGCCGCAGGAAGCAGCCCCGCAACAAGGCCGCCGCCTCAACCCAATCGCGGTGCGCGCACGTCCCCTAGCGGCCGGACGGATGTTTAGGCGTCAAGATTGTCCGCGAAGGCGCGCAACAGGCCGGCGATCTTGCGGGCCTCGGCGCGCTCCGGATAGCGCCCCCGGCGCAGCGCGTTGGAGGTGCTGTCCAGCAGCTTGATCAGGTCCTCGACGAGCGGGGCCATCTCCTCGGCCGGCTTGCGGGCGTTGCGCACTACCGACGGCACCGGATCCAGCACCCGTACCTGCATCGCCTGATTGCCCTTACGGCCGGAGACCACGCCGTACTCGACCCGTTGGCCGGACTTCAGCTCGAGCAAGCCGTCGGGCAGGGCGTCACGATGGACGAAGACGTCTTCGCCTTCGTCGTTGGAGAGGAAGCCGAAACCCTTCTCCGCATTGAAGAACTTCACCTTGCCGGTAGGCACCGGGGACTCCTTGGACGACGCTAGAGAAACAGTCGAGGCACCGCGGCGCGCGGTGCCTCGTGGACTACCCAGGTTACTGCGCTGCGCACCGAGATTCATACGCGGATTCCACAACTGGTACTGGACCGTGAGTCTGAGCCGCGCCGGATACACTGAACAGTCCGTCCGCAGCGAGAAGGGCACCTCATGGCCGGCACCGCGCCTCGTCTCCCCGAGCAGTTCCGCAACCGCGACCACGAGATCGACTTCAACGTCTCAGAGCTCGTCTCTGACGCGGCCGGCGCCCACTCGCCGTTCGGCGACCTCGAATTTCCCCTGCCGGTCGAGCGGCTGCTCTACACGCACCCCACCCCCGCCGAGCGGCCGCACCTCGCCGACGGGCGCTGAGCGCCCACCCTCGTGGCAGCATCGCCGGCCTCTCCGATGGACGGTGTAGAGCCGACGCCTCGAGCGCTGTCCCTGACGGAGTGGCTGCGCCGGCGTCATGACCGCCAGCTCGCGGGACTGCTGCAATTGCGTCCCGATCTCGCGCTCCCCGTCCCGCCCGACGTCACCTCCCTCGCCGCTCGGTTGGGCGTCCGCACGTCGACCCAACGGGCCGTCGACGGCCTGGACGCCTACACCCTGCGCGTCCTGGAGAACCTCGTCCTCGCCGCGGGTCCGGACGACACGGTCGTCGATGCCGTCGACGCCGTCACCGCCCCAGCCGTCGAGGAACTGTTCGACCGCGCCCTGATCTGGGGCGACCCCGACCTCGTCCATCTCACCGCGACCGTGCGGGACGCTGTCGGGCCCTACCCAGCGGGCCTGGGCCGGCCCGCCGCGATGCTGTTCGGGCAGGTCCCGGACGTCCAGCTCGTCCCGGTTCTGCGGGCGCTGGGCCTGCCGCCGACGGCCCAGCCTCGGGCGGGCAGCGTCGTCGCCGAGTTGTTCACCGACCCGCAGTGGATCGCCGATCAGGTCGCGCAGATCGAACCCGGCGAGCGCGAAGTGCTCGACCGTCTCGCCGCCGGGCCCCCGGTAGGCAGCGTCCGCAACACCCGCCTAGCCGCCACCGACACCGAGCTCTCGCCTCCGCACCGCCTGATCAACCGCGGCCTCCTCGTCCCCATCGACACCCAACGCGTCGAGCTTCCCCGCGAGGTCGGCCTCGCCCTGCGCGCCGACGCCGCAACCGGCTCACCAACGCAACCGCCGCAGGTCCGCCTGGTCGAACGCGAGCCCGCCGAGCTGGACCGGCTGGGAACGACCGCCGTGCTCGAGACGCTGCGCCTGGTCGACGCGCTGGCGAAGTCGTGGACGGCGCAACCGCCGTCGATGCTGCGCTCCGGTGGGCTGGGCGTGCGCGAGCTCAAGCGCACCGCCAAGGACCTAGGGGTCGACGAAGCAACGACCGCGCTCATCGCCGAGATCGCCTCCGCGGGCGGCCTGGTGAACTCCACGAACGGCCCGGAGCCGGTGTTCCTGCCGACCACCGAGTTCGACCTGTGGCACAGCCGAGACACCGCGCAGCGCTGGACGTCGCTCGCGACGGCCTGGTTGACGATGACCCGGCAACCGAGCCTGATCAGCATGCGGGGCGAGCGCGACCGTGTGATCACCGCGCTAGGCCCCGACGCCGAGCGCGGCACGATCCCCGCGCTGCGCCGTCAAGTGCTCGACCACCTCGCCCGCCTGGCTCCGGGCAGCGCCCCGGCCGAGCGCAGCGAAGTGCTCGCGCTGCTCGCGTGGCACCAGCCGCGGCGCGCGTCCGGACAGCGGAACCTGGTCGAGGCGATCCTGGCCGAGGCCGATCTCCTTGGCGTCACGGCGGCCGGCGGCCTGCCCGGCTACACCCGCACGCTGCTGGCCGGCTCGACCAGCGCCGCGCAGCACGCCCTCGACCGCGCGCTGCCCGATCCGGTCAACCATTTCCTCGTCCAGCCCGACCTCACGATCGTGGTACCCGGCCCGCCCGAGCCGGCGATGGGTATCCAGCTGGCGCTGGTGGCCGACCTCGAGTCCACCGGCGGCGCGAGCGTCTACCGCATCACCGAGCGTTCGGTGCGCCGAGCCCTCGATGCCGGCCGCACGGGCGACCAGCTCGCCACCTTCGTCGCCACCCGCTCGCGCACGCCCGTGCCACAGGCGTTGCGGTATCTGATCGATGACGCCGCCCGACGGCACGGCGTCCTGCGGGCGGGCGTAGCCGGGGCCTACCTCCGCTGCGACGACGAATCCCTGCTCACCCGCGTGCTGTCCGACCGAGCCGTCGCCGCCCTCAACCTGCGCCGGATCGCGCCCACCGTCGTCATCGCCGAAGCACCCGTGACCCGCGTTTTGGCAGTCCTGCGCGAGGCTGGGTTCGCCCCGGCGGCCGAGTCGCCCGGCGGCGAACTCATCACCATCGGTGCGGACGCGCCCCGCTCACCGCCGCGCCCCGCGGCCCGGACGGCGGTCACTCGCGGCGCCGCCGGCACTGAGACCCAGTTGACCGAACTCGTGCGTCGGATCCGCTCCGGCGACGCGCTCGCGGGCATGGACCACCGCGTCCACCCCATCGCCCAGCAGATCCCGGGCGTCACGTCCGCGGCCACGATGGAGATGCTGCGGCGCGCGGTGCGCGAGGCGCAGTTGGTCTGGTTCGGCTGCGCGGAAGCCGACGGCACGACCACCGCGCACACCATCCAGCCGATCTCGCTCGCGGCCGGCACCGTCCGCGGCTATGAGCGCGGCCAGTCCGGGCTGGTCTCCTATCCGGTGCACCGGATCACCTCGATCCGGGTGCTCGACGAGGACGAGGACGACCTGGGCAAGGACTCGTACGTCGGCGAGTCGGAATGACCGATCGCGGATCGCCGCGGGTGCGGGTG
>JAOPVG010000208.1 GCA_025966255.1 Jatrophihabitans sp. | reverse complement strand
GGAAGCGCTAGCCGAACATCAGCAGCAGAGGGCGTCGGCCGCAGGGTCGGCGCCCTCTCGCGTTCCGGTCGACGGCTGAGCCGCTACGCCTCGGTGCCGCCCGATCAGCGCGCGGCGTCCTCGTAGTAGTCGGCCGACACCACGGTGCCGTCGACGACCGACAGCACCCAGGCCGCACCCTTGCGAGTGTCGGACGGGCGGATGCCGCGGGCGATCCGGTCGACCAGACCCGGGATCGTCGTGCCCTGGCTGCAGACCACGGTGACCTGATTCGGCTTGGCCAGCGCGAGCAGGGCGAGCTCCGCGGCGCCGGGTGCGGACGCGTACTCGTCGTCGGAGAACACCGGGTCAATCACGAGATCGAGACCGAGAGCCTCGGCGAGCGGCTGGACGGTCTGGACGCAGCGCACCGGGGGGGCCGAGATAACGCGATCAGGGGCGAAGTAGCGCAGGAAGTCGCGGAGCCGCTCGGCCTGCGCGCAGCCGACCGGGTCGAGCGGTCGCTTCGCGTCCTCGCCGTGCCACTCACTGCGCTTGCCCGCCTTCGCGTGTCGGACGAGCACGATCACCGACTCCGGGATCGGCACTGCCGCGAAGTCGGTCATCACCCGGCGCTCGACGTCGTAACTCATCCGGGCACTCGCCAGATTCGGGGTCATCCACTCGACCGCATCGACCTCGTCGCTCGGCACGAACTCACCGTCCAGATAGCGCATCACCCAGTACGCGACGCGCTTGTGGGTCACCCCGACGTCGTAGGTGATGCGGGTGATGCGCCGCGACACCGCGACGCGGCAGCCGAGCTCCTCACCCACCTCACGTACGGCGGCGGCCAGTTCGGATTCGCCGTCGTCAATCTTGCCCTTGGGCAGCGACCAGTCCTCATAGCGAGGTCGGTGGACGAGCGCCACCTCGACCTTGCCTTTGGTTACGCGCCACACCACTCCGCCGGCTGCACGGATGGTCGAAGCGGATCGTCGGTCGGCCAACGCGCTTACTCGCCGCGGTCAGCCAGCCGCTTCATGAGCAGCTCTTGATAGTCGTTGCGGGCATCGCCGGAGCGTACCCACTCGCCGTCGGGCTGCAGATCCCACGCCGAGGTGTTGGCATCGAACGCGGCATCGAGGCACTCGGACAGGTGCGCGCGGGCCTGCTTGTCCGATACCTGGCACAGGACCTCGACGCGGCGGTCGAGGTTGCGGTGCATCAGGTCGGCCGAGCCGATCCAGTACTCCGGTGCGCCGTCCCCGCCGAAGTAGTACACCCGGGAGTGCTCCAGGAAGCGGCCGAGGATCGAGCGGGTGCGGATGTTCTCCGACAGTCCCGGCACGCCGGCCCGGATCGTGCAGAACGTGCGGACGAGCAGCTCCACCCGCACTCCGGCGTTCGAGGCGCGGTAGAGCGCGTCGATCGTCTGCTCGTCGACGAGGTGGTTGGTCTTGAACCGGATGTGGGCGTCGCGCCCGGCCTGGGCGTGCGCGATCTCCTTGTCGATCCGCTGGAGCAGTCCGGCCCGAATGCCCTGCGGGGCAACGAGCAGCGAGCGGTACTCGGTGTGGCGCGAGTATCCGGTGAGGACGTTGAACAAGTCAGTGAGGTCGGCGCAGACAGCTTCGTCAGCGGTGAACAGACCGAGATCCTCGTAGATGCGTGCGGTCTTCGGGTTGTAGTTGCCCGTCCCCACATGCGCGTAGCGCCGGATCTGGTTGCCTTCCTGGCGCACCACCAGGGCGGTCTTGCAGTGTGTCTTGAGCCCGACGAATCCGTAGACCACGTGACAGCCCGCGCGCTCCAGCGCTCGCGCCCACTTGATGTTGGCCTGCTCGTCGAAGCGGGCCTTGATCTCGACAAGGGCCACGACCTGCTTGCCCGCCTCGGCCGCGTCGATGAGCGCGTCGACGATCGGGGAGTCACCGGAGGTGCGGTACAGCGTCTGCTTGATGGCCAGCACTCGTGGGTCGGCGGCGGCCTGCTCGATGAAGCGCTGGGTGCTCGTCGCGAACGACTCGTACGGGTGGTGGACGACGACGTCGCCGTCGCGCAGGGTGGCGAACACCGACTTGGGCGTCTCGCCCTCGGCGAAGCGCGGATGCGTTGCCGGCACGAACGGCCGGTCCTTCAACGCCGGCCGGTCGATGCCGTGCACCTGCCACAGGGCGCTGAGGTCGAGCAGCCCGGGCACTCGCTGCACGTCGGCGGGCTCGACGTCGATCTCCTCGGCGAGCAGCGCCACGATCTCGTCGTCGATGTTCTCCTCGACCTCGAGCCGGACGGCCGGGCCGAACCGCCGTCGGACGAGCTCGCGCTCCAGGGCCTGCAGGAGATCCTCGTCGCGGTCTTCCTCCACCTCGAAGTCCGCGTTGCGAGTGACCCGGAACATGTGATGCTCGACGACGATCATGCCTTCGAAGAGCATCCCCAGATGCGCGGCGATGAGGTCCTCGAGTGGCAGGAACTCCACCTCGACCGAGCTCTGGGACACCACGACGAAGCGCGGCACGTTGTTGGGCACCTTCACCCGGGCGAAGCGGCGCACGTCGTCGTCGGGGTCCTGGACCAGCACGGCCAGGTTCAGCGAGAGCCCGGAGATGTATGGGAACGGGTGCGAGGGATCGACGGCCAGCGGGGTGAGCACGGGGAATACCTTGGAGCGGAAGTACTCACCCAGCCGGGACCGCTCCTCGTCGTCGAGATCGTCCCAACGGCGGATGTGGATGCCCTCGGCGTCGAGCGCCGGCTGCACGTCGTCCCGGAAGCACCGGGCGTGCCGGTCGACCAGTTCGGCGATGCGGGCACTCAGCGACGCCAGGATCTCGCGCGGTGACAGGCCGTCGGCCGAGGTCACCTGCAGCCCGGTGTCGGCCCGGCGCTTCAGCCCGGCGATACGCACCATGTAGAACTCGTCGAGGATCTCGGCGAAGATCGCGAGGAATTTCA
>JAOPVG010000207.1 GCA_025966255.1 Jatrophihabitans sp. | reverse complement strand
GAGTATGCGGTTCATCCGGGCCACGGATCAGATGTGCCAGGTGTACAGGGGGTGTCCTCTCTGGGCTCAGCGTGCGGCGTCCTGCAGGAATGCTGGGGATCAGATGTGCCAGGTGTACATGTGGTGTCCTCTCTGGGGACGGGCGCGAAACTGCGAGGAATGCAGGGGATCAGAGGTGCCAGGTGTACATGTGGTGTCCTCTCTGGCTGGAATCTAGACACGCATCAACCGCTGTCCGGGACAGCGGAACGATACGAATCATCCGGGGGGCTTAGAGATCTGGTGGAGCCGGCTCGGTTGCGAATTGAATCAATTCATCAATCGACGTCCGCGAACTTATCGTAGTACGATCTTGACGCTAACGGAAATAGTCCTGCGACGTCGAGTAACTGGTTTGTAGATGTTACGAACCGTGTCAGGAAAATTTGCGTCGCTCGGATGTCGTCTGGCTGGCCTCTCAACCAGCTATTATGGCTCGAGCGCGACGCCGGTGCGCGCATAGACGAGGAAGCTGATGACGGGTCCAAGGGCCGTACGGGCTGCCCTTGGCGCGCGCGGCTGGCCGGTCGCAGGTGCGCCGTCGACGCTGCTCGCCTACATGTTCCCGATCGAAGCGATCGCTCTGGTCTGGTCTGCGGTCGCGATCTCGCGCGGCGCCCACAGCAGCCTCCGTGAGTTGGCCTCCCTTGGCCTGCTGATCGTGATCGCGATCGGATTCGAAGAGGGCTCGCGCCGCTCGGCGCGGATGCAGATCCGGATGAGTTCCCAGCTGCGCACCGACATGACGTCGGTCTGGGCGGTCGCCGGTGCTGTCGCTCTTTCGTCCAGCCTGGCCGTTCTGCTGCTCGGCGCGGTGCTCGTGTACGACTGGTTCCGTCATCAGCGCCCGGCCGGCGAGGACATGTATCGCAAGTTGTTCGTCGTGTCGACGGCCTTGATCGGCTGCCTGGTCGCAGGCGTGGCCTACCGCGAATTCGTCGTCCTCGGTCATGGGCTGCCGTGGGCACTTGCCGGCCCGCTTCCGGTACTGCTCGCCATCCTGGCCTACACGACGGTCAACCGACTGCTCGTCACGGTCGGACTGGTTCTGATGGGCGTGCGTGGTCGCGGCCTGCTCGGTAGCCGCGACGACAACCTCATCGAGCTCGCCACCCTCTGCCTCGGTGGCTTGGTGTCCATCGCGGTGCTGAACGAGCCGTGGCTGGCGATCCTGGTCATTGCTCCGATGGTCACGCTGCAGCGCGGTGCCCTGGTCCGTGAGCTCGAGACCGCCGCCGCCACCGACGCCAAGACCGGGCTGCTCAATGCCGTCGCGTGGGAGCAGTTGGCGCAGCGCGAGCTGAGCCGCGCGGTCCGCGAGAACTACGACGTCGCGGTCCTCATCGTCGACGTCGACCGGTTCAAGCTCGTCAACGACCGCTACGGCCACCTCGTCGGTGACAAGGTCCTGCGCGGCATCGGCCGCTGCCTGGGCGCCGCAATGCGTCAGTACGACACCGTCGGCCGCTTCGGTGGCGAGGAATTCGTCGCCGTGCTGCCCGAGGCCGACGACGTCACCGCGATGATCATCGCCGAGCGAGTGCGGGCGCGCGTCAACCAGCTTCGGGTGTCGGACCTCGTCGACGGTCTCGCCCCCACCGACGACGACCTGCTCGCCGTCTCGATCGGTGTCTCGTGCACTCCGACCGACGGCTCTGATCTGCAGGATCTCCTGCACGCTGCCGACCATGCGCTGTACGGCGCCAAGGCGGCCGGGCGCAACCGCGTGCAGCTCGCGCACCGCGGCGGCGGCGAGCTGCCCGAGCGCGTCTCGCACAGCTGATCTTCGCTCTGCCCTCGCGCGTCCCGCCGCGCTCTGCGGCGGGGCGACGGCATCGCTCGAACTTCCCCGGTTAGGGTTGATCCGACTGAGCTCCCGTCGCTAATTCCGTTTGAGAAGGAGATCACCTGTGGCGAGCATCGACGCCGTTGGCGCCCGCGAGATCCTCGATTCCCGCGGCAACCCGACGGTCGAGGTCGAGGTAGCTCTCGACGACGGATCCCTCTCCCGGGCCGCCGTGCCCAGCGGGGCGTCCACCGGTGCCTTCGAAGCCGTGGAACTGCGTGACGGCGGCGACCGATACGGCGGCAAGGGCGTCGTGAAGGCGGTCGCGGCCGTCATGGACACCATCGGCCCGGAAATCGTCGGCCTCGAGGCGAGCGAGCAACGCATCCTCGACCAGGCCCTGCGCGACATCGACGGCACGCCGGACAAGAGCCGGCTGGGCGCGAACGCGATCCTCGGTGTCTCGCTCGCGGTCGCCAAGGCTGCGGCGAGCTCGGCCGACCTGCCGCTGTTCCGGTACGTCGGCGGCCCGAACGCGCACCTCCTGCCCGTCCCGATGATGAACATCCTCAACGGTGGCGCACACGCCGACTCCAACGTGGACGTGCAGGAGTTCATGATCGCGCCCATCGGCGCGACCACCTTCGCCGAGGCGCTGCGGCAGGGCACGGAGGTTTACCACGCGCTCAAGTCGGTGCTGAAGAGCAAGGGCCTCGCCACCGGGCTCGGCGACGAAGGCGGCTTCGCGCCGAACCTCGACTCCAACCGGGCTGCGCTCGACCTCATCCTCGAGGCCGTCGACCAGACCGGCCTGACTGCCGGCGTGGACATCGCACTCGCGCTCGACGTCGCAGCGTCGGAGTTCTTCACCGAGAACGCCTACGCGTTCGAGGGCAGCCCGCGCCCGGCCGACTACATGGTCAACTACTACACGTCGCTCGTCGAGGACTACCCGATCGTCTCGATCGAGGATCCGCTCGACGAAGAGGACTGGGACGCGTGGATCGCGCTGACCGGCGTACTCGACGAACGCGTCCAGCTCGTCGGCGACGATCTGTTCGTCACCAACCCTGAGCGGCTCGCGCGGGGCATCGAACTCGGTGCGGCCAACGCCCTGCTGGTGAAGGTGAACCAGATCGGCACGCTGTCCGAGACGCTCGACGCTGTCGACCTTGCTCATCGGCACGGCTACCGCTGCATGATGAGCCACCGGTCGGGCGAGACCGAGGACACCACGATCGCCGACCTGGCCGTGGCCACCAACTGCGGTCAGATCAAGACCGGCGCCCCGGCCCGCAGCGAGCGGGTGGCCAAGTACAACCAGCTCCTGCGCATCGAGGACGAGCTCGACGACGCCGCCCGCTACGCCGGCGCCGGCGCCTTCCCGCGCTACGCCCCGGCCCCGGTCAGCGCCCCCAGTGCGGACGAAGGCTGAGCCGACCGTGTCCGCACCACCGAGAGACGCACCGACCGGTCGCGCGCGTCCGGCGCTGACCGGGCGCGCCCTCGTGCTGGGGGCGCTCGTCGTGCTGCTGGTGGTCGTGCTGGCCTCGCCGGTGAACCGCTACCTCAGCAGCCGGGGCGACGTGACCCATGCCGGCCAGCAGTTGCGCGACGATCAGCGTCAGCTCGCCGACCTCACTCGGCAGCAGGCGCGGTACTCCGATCCGGGTTACATCCAGCAGCAGGCGCGCCAGCGGCTGCAGTTCGCCATGCCGGGCGACACCGTCTATGTGGTGGTCGACAAGGGGCAGCAGTCCGGCATCGAGCAGACGCGCGGCAAGACCGCAAATCAGACGGCGACCGGGCGGGCGTGGAACACGCGACTGTGGGACAGCGTGCGCGCCGCCGGACAGTGAGCGAGCGCAGCGAGCACGACGGCCGCACCGAGAAGCTGGCTGATGACGCCGATCGCGCGGTCGTGGCGGCTCAGCTCGGCCGCGAACCGCGGGCGATCCGGGCCCTCGCGCACATCTGCCCCTGCGGGAATCCAGACGTCATCGAGACCTCGCCCCGGCTGGCCGACGGCACGCCATTCCCGACGCTCTACTACCTCACCTGTCCGCGGGCCGCGGCGGCCATCGGCACCCTGGAAGCCAGCGGCACGATGCGGGACATGAATCAGCGACTCAAGACCGACCCCGAGCTGGCGTCGGCCTACCGCGCCGCTCACGAGTCCTACCTCGCGCGCCGCGAGCAGATCGGGCACGTCGAGGAGATCGACGGAATCAGCGCGGGCGGCATGCCGAACCGGGTCAAGTGCCTGCATGTTCTCGTCGGACACGCACTGGCGGCGGGACCTGGCGTGAACCCCCTCGGTGACGAGGCGCTCGCGGCGCTACCGGAGTGGTGGTCCGCCGGGCCGTGCGTGGAGCCCCAATGACCCAGGTGACCGCCATCGATTGCGGGACGAACTCGATCCGGCTCCTGATCGCCGATGTCGTCGACGGCCACCTGACCGACGTCCATC
>JAOPVG010000192.1 GCA_025966255.1 Jatrophihabitans sp. | reverse complement strand
TGCTGCACGGCCAGCCGACCACGCTGCACGGCGCCGGCTCGTCGATCACGCTCGACTTCGGCAAGGAGGTCGGCGGGATCGTCACCGTCCACGCCGCGTCGTCCACCGCTGCCGGGCAGCGGCTGGGACTGGCGTTCAGCGAGTCGTCGCAGTACGTCGGCCCGACGAGCGACGCGAGCAACGGCGGCAGCGGACCCGACGGAGCGCTCGATGCCGAGCTGACGCCCGGCGCATCGTGGACGATGCCCCAGGCGAAGCTGCGCGGCGGCTTCCGGTACTTGACGCTGTTCGCGGAGTCCGACGGCACGATCGCGATCGACGGGGTGTCGCTGGCGATCTCGTTCACCCCGTCGATGACCGACCTGCGCGCCTACGACAACTACTTCTACTCGAGCGATCCGCTGCTCAATCGCATCTGGTACGCCGGCGCCTACACGGCCCAGACCAACACGATCGCCCCGACGACCGGACGGGTCTGGGGCCCACCGGCGTCGGGCTGGGACAACAGCGGGACGGTCGGCGTCGGCAACGAGGTGCTCGTCGACGGCGCGAAGCGCGACCGCACGGTGTGGCCCGGCGACCTCGGCGTCTCCGTCCCCACCGAGTTCGCATCGCTCGGCGACGTGACGCCCACCCGCAATGCGTTGACCACGTTGTTCGACCACCAGGCGGCGTCGGGCGAGCTGCCCTTCGCCGGACCGCAGGTCAACTTCTACGGCTCGGACACCTATCACCTGTGGACGTTGATCGGCACCGCGACGTACTACCAGTACACGCACGACGCGAGCTGGCTGACCGGCGAGTGGGCGAACTACGTGCGGGCGATCCAGTTCTCGCTCGGCAAGGTCGGCAGTGACGGGTTGATGAACGTCACCGGCACGGCTGACTGGGCCCGCTCGGGGCAGGGTGGTGAGAACATCGCCGCGAACGCCCTGCTCTACCGGGCACTGGTGGGCGGCGCGCAGTTGGCCCGGGCCCAGGGCGACTCGGCCGACGCGACGACGTGGGCCGCGACCGCGGCCCGGCTCCGGACGGCGGTCAACACCAACCTCTGGGATGCGTCCGCCGGGCAGTACCGCGACAACCCGACGAGCAGTCTGCATCCGCAGGATGGCAACTCACTCGCCGTCTGGTACGGGCTGGCGTCGCCCGCGCGGGCCGCGCGCGTCAGTGCCGCGCTCACCACCAACTGGAACCAGTACGGCGCGACCACGCCGGAGAAGGGTGGCGAGATCGGCACGTTCCCGGGCTCGATGGAGGTGCAGGCACATCTGCAGGCCGGCGACGCCACCAGTGCACTCGAGCTCATCCGGCGCGAGTGGGGCTACATGCTCGACTCGCCGCTCGGCACGAAGAGCACGTTCTGGGAGGGTTACCTCGCGAACGGGCAGTTCGGCTACGGCGGCGCGTACATGAGTGCCGCACACGGCTGGTCGACCGGCCCGACCTCGGCGCTGACGTTCTACGTGCTCGGCATCCGGCCCACGACCGCAACCGGCGGGTACGACATCGTGCCCGAGAGCGGTGATCTCGCTTCAGCGCAGGGCTCGCTGAAGACCCCGCTCGGCGACATCAAGCTCGCCTGGCAGCACGACGTCCGCTCGCGCACGTTCACCGCTGCGTTGGACGCGCCGGCGGCGGCGATCGGCCAGGTCGAGGTGCCCACCTACGGCGCGCGCACGTCGGTGACCGTCAACGGTCGCACCGCGTGGGCCGCCGGGCGCAGCGTCCGCTACGGCGCGCACCTCGAGGGCGACTACGTGGTGCTCACCGGGTTGCCCGAGCACGCCCAGATCCGCGGCATCGCCATCGGGCACGTGGCGACGACGCTCGCGGTGGCGCCGACCTCGACCACCTCGGCACCGGTGCTGCCGGGCGCGAGCGCGAGCATCCCGGTGACCGTGCGAGCCACCGGCGATGAGGTGGTGCGCGGCACTGTCACCGCGACGGTTCCGAGCGGCTGGACGGCCACCGCGGCTGCGTTCAGCATCGACACCCGGAACGGGCCGGGCAGTCAGGTTGTGCACGTCGCGGTGCGGGCGCCGGCGAGCGGAAGCGGCGGCAACCTCGCCGTGCCGGTCGTCGCGACGGCCGGACATGTCGGTGCGGGCACCACCGCGCATCTCGTCTACTTCGGTGCGTGGCCGCAGGGCACCACCGCGACAGCGTCGAGCGTGCACGCGCCGAACGTCTTCAACGGCCAAACCCGGACCTACGACGCCGGTAACGCGCTGGACCACGACCTGACGACGTTCTGGAACGACGACACCGCCGGCGCGTTCCCGGACACCCTCGAGGTCACTGCGTCATCGGCGGTAACCCTGCACGGCGTCGGGTTCGCCTCGATGGTCGACGGCGTGCCCACGGACTTCACCGTGCAGACGTGGGACGGCGCGCAGTGGGTCACCCAGGCCGACGTCACCGGCAACACCGACGTCACCCGCTGGATCCCGTTCGGCTCGGCCGTGTCGACGACACGCGTCCGGTTGGTCGTCACGGCGTCGCAGACCCAGAACGGCAACTTCACCCGCGTCGCCGAACTGACGCCGTGAGCACCCCGGAGGTCGACTTGTCCGCCTGTCAGCACGCTCGGCCGCCGCGAAAGGCGGACTACTCGCGGAGGGGCGGGCGCCGCGCGATCGTGCTCGTCGCCGTCGCGCTGACCGCCGTGGCCGTGGCGGGGGCGCCGGCTGATGCCCGCCCCGACCCGCACCAGCCGTCGTGGGCGAAGTACGTCGTCGCGCCCGCGAGCCGCGACGTCCACCCGGTGCGCGTCACCGCCACGAACGGCGACGTCACCAATCCCCGCGGCGTGTTCGGGGCCGGCAGTACGACGCTGTCGCGCCCGCAGCCTCCGGCGCGCCCGTCCTGGCCCAGCGGCACAAGCGCAACGGCATCGTCGTTCCACGCCGGCAACAACGGCAACGACGGAAAGCCGCGCACCTACGTCCCGGGCAATGCCATCGACGGGAGCACCGACACGTTCTGGAACGACGACACGTTCGGCGCCTATCCGGACGTCCTCACCATCACCGTCCCCGCGGCCACCTCGCTGGACGGCATCACCATGCTGTCCAACTCCGACGGCGTGCCGCAGGACTTCACCGTTGACACCCTCGGCCCCGACGGTGCCACGTGGCAGCCGGCGGCAACCGTCACCGGCAACACGACGGTGTTGCGGCGGGTGCCGTTCGCGGCCGCAGTGAACACCACGCAGGTCCGCATCACCGTCACCAAGGACCAGTCCTCGGGCAAGGGCGACTTCACGCGGGTGAACGAGGTCTATCCCGGCCTCGTGCCCGACGACCCGGCCGTCCCCAGCGTGACCGTCGACTTCGGCAAGGTCGTGGTCGGCTACCCGAAGGTCGACTTCGCCGGCGCCTCGTCGAACACCCCGGGGGTGCGGCTCGCGTTCTCCGAGACGACGCAGTACCTCAGCGACACGTCGGACTTCTCGCGCTCCTACAACGGCAACTCGATCACCCCCGGCAGCGATCAGCACGCGGTACCGGCGGGGGCCAGCACGTGGACCGACACGCACGGCTGCGCGGACGGCACGAAGGTGTGCGCCGACGGATTGCACGGCTTCCGGTACCTCAAGATCAGTCTCGACGCGCTCGCGGCGGACGCCCCGGACACCGCGGCCTTCGGCACCGTGCAGATCAAGGACATCGCGCTCGACTTCACCGCCTACCTCGGCACGCCGAAGAGCTACCAGGGGTGGTTCGAGTCGTCGGACCCGCAGCTCAACCAGTACTGGTACGACGCGTCGTACACGAACGAACTGATCACCGACACCTTCCGCTCCGACGACATCGATCCGCGCGGCGCCGACTCGCCCGGCCTGGACGGCAAGGTGGTGCTCACCGACGGCGCGAAGCGTGACCGCGACCCCTACGTGGGGGACGTGTACGTCTCCGGCGTCACCGACTACCTCACCCACAACGTCGGGGCCGCAGCCCGCAACGTACTGGCCGACCTGGCCGACCATCAGCGGGCCGACGGCTGGATCCCGCCCGCGTCGATCAACAACTACACGCTGCCGCTGTTCGACTATCCGATGTACTGGGTGGCCTCGAGCTGGGACTACGTCCTCTACACCGGCGACACGAATTACGGCCGCAGCTATTACCCGAACCTGGTGAAGGTGCTGGACAGCTGGTATCCATCGGTCACCGACAGCAATGGCCTGCTGCAGAAGGGATTGAACGGCACCGGGGGCTACGGCGACTACGCGTTCCTCGGCCGCACCGGCGAGGTGACGTACTACAACGCGCTCTACGTGCTGGCGTTGCGCGACGCCGCCGGCCTGGCTCGCGCGCTCGGGCACACCGCCGACGCCGCGCGCTGGACCGCCCGGGCCGAGACCGTCTCGGCCGCGATCAACGCCCACCTCTGGGACGCAAGCGCCGGGGCCTACGTCGACTCGGCGACCGGCGACCTGCGGCACGGGCAGGACGGCAACGGGTACGCGATCCTCGCCGGTGTCGCGCCCGCTGCCCGCGCCACGTCCGCGCTCGACTACCTGACCGCGCACAACCACACGGCCTACGGCAACTCGTTCATGGACAACAACACACTGGTGCCCGACGGCTCGCAGCGCGTCTACGCGTTCACGTCCTACCCGGAGATCCGCTCGCGGTTCCTCACCGGTTCGGCCGCCTCGGCGATCGAGGAGATCAAACGTCTCTACGGCTGGATGGCGTCGCACGACCCGGGCCACACCGACTGGGAAGGCATCGGCGCGGGCGGGTCGATGTACGAGGGGCCCTACACCTCCGCAGCGCACGGCTGGTCCACGGGTGTGGTGTCCGCACTGACCAACGACCTGCTCGGCGCGGCACCCGTCACGCCCGGGTATGCGAGCTGGTCGGTGACGCCGCATCCGGGATCGGTGACGTGGGCCCGCGGTCAGCTGCCGACTCCGCACGGCGCGCTGCAGGTGTCGTGGACGAACAGCCCACATCGCTTCACGATCACGGTCGAGGCGCCGCCCGGCACGACCGGCACCATCACGCTCCCAGGCGGACGCATCGCGCACGTCGGCCCGGGCCGGCACACCATCACCGAGCCCCGAGGCTGACCCGCCCGTCCGACGGAAGGAACCGCACATGGAGCACGACCGCAGACCGCGAGGACTGAGCCGGCGCCGGTTCCTGCAGGCCGGAGCGGCGCTGGGCGCGGGAGCGGCGGCCGCCGCAGCAGGGGGCCCGGCGTGGGCGGACGGGCGCGGCGATCCACTGCGGGTCGGCCGGCTGCGGGCCGGAGCCGTTCGCGACCCGATCGGCATCCAGTCGCCGCGGCCGCAGCTGTCGTGGCAGCTCACCGGGGCCGGACGCCAACGTCGCCAGACCGCCTATCAGCTCCGGGTGGCGAGCAGTGCCGCCCGGCTGGGGGGCGGACGGGCCGACCTGTGGGACACCGGGCGCGTCACATC
>JAOPVG010000162.1 GCA_025966255.1 Jatrophihabitans sp. | reverse complement strand
TCGGGTGGCGGCGGTGGCAGTGCGACCAAGGCTGCCGGCAGCAGCGCCGCGGGCGACGGGGGCTCGGCTGACGGCGCGACGGTGCAGAAGATGGTCGACAAGGCGTTCCTGACGCACGTCGAGGTGTCGTCCCTGCCCGCCATCGTGCAGAAGGCCTTCCAGGTCGCGGCCGGCACGCAGACGCAGGCCCAGCTCGACACGGCCCTCAAGTGCTGGCAGGCGGCAACCTGCGATACCGGCACCGGCGGCACCACGACGCTCGGCATCGCCGACGGTTTCGGTGACAACACCTGGCGCAAGATCTCGAAGATGGAGATCATCCTCCAGGCGCTGCAGTACAAGAAGATCGGCAAGATCACCTACACGAACGCGCACGGTGACCTCTCGCAGATGAACGCGAACATCCGCAGCCTCACGGCGCAGGGTGTGAAGGCGATCGTCACCTACGACGACTTCGGTTCCGCGGTTCTCCCGGCGTACAGCGCCGCGCAGCGGGCCGGCGCGAAGGTCTCGGCCTTCGTCGGTGGCATCCCGAACGCGCCGACCAGCGCAGTGTCCAACCAGGTCCACGAGGACATCTGCACCGCGGGCAAGGAGATGGCCACCACGGCCACCAAGTTGCTCGGCGGCAAGGGCCAGGTCGCCTTCTTCAACGGCACGCCCGGCAACCCGCAGGGCGCGACGTGGAACACGTGCGCCGAGACGCAGTTCAAGTCCGGCGGCGGTGGCGTCGACGTGGCCTACAAGGCGGACACGAACTGGACCCCGGCCGGCACGTTCAAGGCCGCGTCCGGACTGGTCTCGACCGGCAAGCCGATCAAGGCGATCCTCTACGACTACGCCGACCCGCTGCCCCAGGTCGTCAAGGCCTACGAGCAGGCCGGCAAGGTCACTCCCGCGCTGATCACGTTCACCTCGAACAACGATCTGTTCGGTGTGTGGGAGAAGGCGCAGGGCACCTCCAAGGCGTTCGACCTGTACTACACGAGCGGTCTGAACTACCAGGCCCGCGTGTCGGTCACGGCCGTCATGGAGCTGCTCGACGGCAAGAGCGTGCCGGCTCAGTCGATCGTGCCGATGCCGTTCGTCAAGGCGACCAAGGGCATCTACGCCCCGTCGCTGCCGGGTACCTACCCGGGCTCGAGCGTGCTCATCCCCACGTCCCTGCTGACCAAGATGCTGAGCTAGGGGATACACGATGACGGCGGTCGACGAGACCTCGACCCGCGAGGGTGACTCCGGCAGCGACGACGCTGCCGGAGCCGCCCGACCGGCCCTGGAGGTCACTGGGATCAGCAAGCGTTACGGGCCGGTGCAGGCACTCGCGACGACAGATCTGCAGGTACAGCGCGGCGAGATCCATGCGCTGGTCGGAGAGAACGGCTCCGGCAAGTCGACCTTCGTCTCCGTTGTCAGTGGTGTCGTCGGTCCGGACACCGGAACCATCGCGGTTGCGGGACGGTCGCTCGTCAAGGCGCGGCCGGCCGCCTCGCAGGCCGCGGGCGTGCTCACCGTGTTCCAGGACGGCTCGCTGATCCCGGAGCTGACGGTCGCCCAGAACCTGTACACGGGTACGCCGCGCGCGCGCCGGCCGCGCTACGGCGCGATCGACTCGTGGGCCGCGAAAATGCTCGACGACTACCAGCTCAACATCAGCCCGCGGACGCTGGTGTCGACGCTGCCGGCCGGCGACCGGCAGCTGCTCGAGATCGTCCGGGCCGTCGCCGCTTCGCCCGAGCTGCTGTTGCTCGACGAGGCGACGTCGGCGCTAGACAGCGACGGCGTGGACCGCGTGCTCGGTCTCGTCCGCGACGTGGCCGCGGGCGGGACGGCGGTGCTGTTCGTGACGCACCGGCTGTCGGAGGTATTCCGGGTCGCGCACCGGGTCAGCGTCCTGCGGGACGGCGTGCTGCAGGCGACGATGTCTGCCCGCGACGTCGATACGAAGGCGCTGGTCGAGTTGATGGCCGGCGCGCGGGTCGACATGGAGTTCCCCAACCGCCGTCCCCTCGACCCGGACGCGGCCGTGGTACTCGAGGCCCGCGGGCTGCGCGGCGCCGGCTTCGGGCCCGTCGACCTGCAGTTGCGGGCGGGCCAGATCGTCGGCATCGCCGGCGCCGGCGGCAACGGCCAGCCGCAACTGCTGCGGGCGTTGGCCAAGCTCGACGGCTCGGCCGGAACCGTGTCACTGGAGAACGCGCAGTTGCGGGGTTACCGCAGCGCCGTCGACCGCGGCGCGATCCTGCTCAGCAGCGATCGGCGGACCGAATCGCTGTTCCAGGCGTTGGCGATCCGCGAGAACATCGTCGCGTCCACGCTGGGGAAGGTCTCCCGTCTCGGCGTCATGCGGCCGATGGAGGAGCGGCGCTTCGTCGCCGAGCGCATCGCGCACTTCGGGGTGCGGCTGGCCAGCCCGGCTCAGCTGCCGGGCGAGCTGTCCGGCGGCAACCAGCAGAAGGTCGCGCTGAGCCGGGTGTTGGCCACCGACCCGCGCGTGGTGTTGATCGACGAGCCCACGCAGGGCGTCGACGTCCGCTCGCGGCTCGACATCTACCGGCTGCTGCGCAGCATCGCCGACGCCGGCAGTTGCGTGGTGATCGTCAGTTCGGACGCGTCGGAGTTGGCCGGCTTCTGCGACCGGATCCTGGTGCTCTCGCGCGGTGAGATCACGGCCGAGATCGCCGGGCTGGACGCGTCTGAGGACAAGATCGTCCACGCGTTCGCGGTCGAACTCGTCAGCACCGACGCGACGACCGGAGCGACCGCGGGCAGTGACGCGACCGCGCCCGGCGAAGGCGTCGCAATGCAGAAGACGCCGACCCCGACGGTGACACCGGACCCGGAGACCGTGGCCCGGGTCCGCAATCCCAGTCGGTTCCGGGTGAGCGCGGATGCGCTGCGCCTGCTCGCGCTGGTCGTGATCATCGTCGCGGTGAGCCTGTACGCGCGCAGAGAGAGCGCGACGTTCCTCAGCACGCTGAGCGTCTACAACGTGCTGCTGCTGGCGATGCCGATGGTGGTCGTCGCCGCGGCCGAATACTGCGTGCTGCTCGTCGGCGGCATCGACGTGTCGATCGGTTCGGTCATGAGCCTGACCGTCGTCACCGTGTCGTTCTGGGCGACGAGCTCGAGTGCGGCCGTGGCGATCGGCGGCGCGGTACTCAGCGTGCTCGTCTGCGGATTGGCCGTCGGGTTGGTGAACGCCTGGCTCATCGAGCGGCAAGGACTCTCGCCGGTGATCGCGACCATCGCCTCGCTCGGCCTGGCCGCGGGTGTCGCGCTGGTCCTGCGCCCGACCGCGGCCGGGACGGTGAGCCTCGACCTCACCAACTACCTCACCAAGCAGGTGGGTTACCTGCCGGCGCCGGTCTTCGCGATCATCGTGCTGTTCGTGCTCGGCGACGCCGCGCTGCGCCGCACCGGGCTGGGACTACGGATCCGGGCCGTCGGCCTGAACGGGGTCTTCGCCTACCGGCTGGGCACCAACACCGTCCTGGTGCGCTCGTGCGCGTACCTGGTGTGCTCGTTGCTCGCGGCCGTCGCGGGCGTGCTGCTCGCCGCGCAGGTCGGCGTCGGCGACGCCTCGACCGGCAACGGCTACACCCTGCTCGCCATTGCCGCGCCGGTGCTCGGCGGCGCCAGCCTGCTCGGCGGCCGCGGCTCACTCATCGGTACCGCCCTCGGGGCGGTGCTGCTGGCGCTGGCGCAGTCGCTCGTGCCGGTCCTCGGCATCAGTGACGCGACGAGCTTCCTGTTCACCGGCGGGCTGACGCTCGTCGGGCTCATCGTCTACAGCAACCTCTGGCGCCGTCGTACCCGCACCTGAGTGACCGCACCGATCACGATCACGAACCCGAAAGGACCCGTAGATGACTCTGGCATTCGCCCGGCGGATGTGGGCGCTCGACTGTCCCAGCCTCACCGTCGAGGCCGTCACGCTCATGTACGGACTGAGCGGCATGGTGACGATCCCGATGCCCTCGTTCCTGATCGAGCACCCGAAGGGCCTCGTGCTCTTCGACACCGGCATCGCGCCGCGAGCGATCGACGACCCGGTCGGTCTGTACGGGCAGGAGATGGCCGACGCGCTGGGCATCTCCTCCACGCCCGATCAGCGGTTGGACCGGCAGATCGAGGCGCTGGGCTACAAGCTGAGCGACATCACCCACGTCATCTCGTCGCACCTGCACTTCGACCACTCCGGCGGCCACCACCTGTTCCCGCAGGCCACGTTCTACGCCGGTCAGGGGGAGCTGCGGTTCGCGCACTTCCCCGATCCGCTCGGCGCGTTCTGCTACATGCCCGACGAATTGGCCGTCATGCGCAACTTCACCTGGCGTGAGGTGCCCGGCGTCGACGTCGACCTGTTCGGCGACGGCAGCCTGATCATCTTGTTCATGCCCGGGCACACGCCGGGGGAGCTAAGCCTGAAGGTCCGGCTGGCCAACCGCACGTTCATCCTCACCGGCGACGCGGTGCACCTGCGGGCCGCGCTCGAGGTCGAGTTCCCGTTCCCGCTCGACTGCGACACCAAGGCCTCGCTGCAGACGTTGCGCCGCATCAAGCGCATCGCCGAGGGCGAGGAGGCGTCGATCTGGATCACCCACGATCCGGACGACTGGGCCGAGTACAAGCAGGCGCCCGCGTGCTACGAGTGAGGGCCGGCACGTGATCCTCGTCGACTACGTGTGCGGGTCGTGCCACACGGTGCAGGAGCGCTGGGTGCCGAGCCCGCCGGCGACCAGCGTGCCGTGTGGCTGCGGCGGGGCGGCGCGCCGCCAGTTCGCACCGATCGGGCTGAGCAGCGGGGCCAATCGGCTGGCGGCCCCGCCGTTACCGGCGCGCCCGAAGCAGGCCCCGATGTGCAGCACGTACCCGCAGGTGCCGGGCCTGTGCCACATGTCCGAGAGCGCCGGACGGCGCTGGGTCGCGACCTACCTCAACGACAACCGCCGGTTGGACCGCGAGTTGGCGCGTCAGGAGGCGGCGGCCACCGTGCAGGCACCGACGATGGCCGACGCGATCACGCACCACCACTACACCGAGCCCGCGAAGCCGACGCCGACCACATGACCGGGCGGTCGGCGCTCGTGACCGGGGCCGGCCAGGGGCTCGGCCTCGCCATCAGCGCCCGGCTCGCACGGGACGGTTTCCGGGTGACGATGGGCGACGTCGTAGCCGAGCGGGTCGTGGCCGCGGCCACCGAACTGGCGGCACAGGGCCTCGACGTGCGCGGCTGCGCGATGGACGTCACGGACGACGAGTCGGTGGCGGCGGCGTTCGCCGACCTGGATTCACTCGACGTCCTGGTCAACAACGTCGGCATCCTGTCGCGCACGCCCGCGGCCGAGTTCACGTCGGCGGTGTGGGACCGCGAGATGGCGGTCAATCTCGGCGGCACGATGCGGTGCAGCCGGACGGCGCACCCCCTGCTGCTGCGCTCCTCCGCGCCCAGCATCGTGAACCTGGCTTCGGTGGGCTCGACCTTCGGACTGCCCGGGCGGGTCGGCTACAGCACGGCGAAGTCCGGCATCCTTGGCCTCACCCGGACACTGGCCGCGGAATGGGGACGCAGCGGAATCCGCGTGAACGCCGTGGCGCCGGGCTACGTCGAGACCCCCATGATGGTGTCCGGCTTCGCCAGCGGCGCACTTGATCGCGACGTGCTGCTCAGTCGCACCCCGCTGACCCGATTCGGCACGGTCGACGACATCGCCGGGGCCGTGGCGTTCCTAGCCTCCGCCGACGCCGCCTTCATCACCGGCATCGTGCTCAAGGTGGACGGCGGCATCACCATCGACGGATCGTTCGCCGCACCCCGGCACTGACCTGTCGCGGCCCGGCTGGACGATTTGATCCGGTGTTCGGGACGTAGTGCCTGCCTTGGCGCGCGTAGTGTTTACCGCGGCGGCCGCGCACGTGCCGTCCACCCTGCACCTGGCCATCCAGCACCAAGAGGACCTCATCTACAGCGCGGCCGGTTTCGTCGCCGGCAACCCCGATGCGACGAGCTCCTCGTGACGTAACTTCGTTCCGAGACGGCCCCGGCGGCGGTTCAGAAGTACATCCGGTCAGGGTCGACGTGGTACGAGCGGAGCTTGCGGTACAGCGTCGAGCGGGAGATCCCGATCGCGTTGGCAGCGGCGAATTTGTTGCCGTGGTGGCGCTGCAGCGCGTCGAGGATGGCGCTGAGCTCGAGTTCTTCCATGGTGCTCAGCTGCCGGCGCCGGGCGTGGGCGCGTAGGTCGGCCGGCAGGTCCTCGGGCAGGATCTCGAACCGGGTCGTGGTCGAGACGAGCCCGCGGATGGTGGTGTCGAGCTGGCGCAGGTTTCCCGGCCAGGGCGCGCATATGAGCACACGTAACGCCGCCGACGACAGCGTTAAAGACCGGCCGCCGTTGTGGGTGCGCAGGAACGACGTGGCCGCCTCGGAGATGTCCTCACGCCGATCCCGCAACGGTGGGATGACCACGCGGCCGACACCGATGACGTCGACGAGGCGCTGCAATCCGGCCGGGCACTCGCCGTCGCGAGCGCAGGTCAGCGTGCCGATGACCCTGGGCGGCGTGCCGTCGAGGGCGGCTTCCTCCAGCAGCGACGCGGCCGCCGCGGCGGCGGACGCGGGCAGCGACTCGAGGTGGGTGACGAGCACGACCGACGGCCGGCGCTCGAGCACGCGGGGCAGCTCGTCGGCGAAGGTGGTGTCGGTGCTCAACGCGGCGACGTCGATCTTGGCGACGTCATCGGCCGTGGCGCCGACGCTGTCGATGATCGCCTCGGCCAGCGTCAGCTTGCCGACGCCGGGTTCGCCCTCGATAAGGATCGAGGTGCCGAGCGAGGCGAGGTGCGCGCCGTGGGCCATCGCGTCGGCCAGCGACGCGCTCTTGCCCGGCAACGCGGCGCCGCGGCGGGTTGTCGCCGCTCGGGCTGCGGCCCGGGCCGGCGGGGTGCCCTCCCGGCGTCCAAGGTCGAATTCCACGATGGTGCCGATGACGGCGCCGTCGGACTCGATCGTCTCGCAGTGGGCGACGTGCAGGCGCTCGGCGATCGATTCCAGGTTGCCGCTGACGGTGCGCGCACCGGCGGCAACCGAGCGGACGTACTCCCAGAGCATCGCGTGGTCGATGTCGCGGAGCAGCTCGGTGACCTGCGGGCCGGCCAGGAACAGGTCGCTGCCGACCGCGGCGACCGGCGCGCGCCGTGACTTGGATGCCCGCATGAAGGCGTCGAGCAGGAGGCGCTCACGCGTCGAGGCGAGCTCGAGCATGCGGTGCTCGATCTCGCGGGCCGTGCTGGTGAGCAGTGGAGTCAGCAGGACGTTGCTGGCGTCGGACAGGCACGACAGCGTGATGACGCCTTCGAGCCGGCGGGTCAGCGGATTGTGGATCGGCGCCCCCACGCAGGTGAACGTCTGCAGCACGGTCGACAGGTGCTCGGGGCCGGTGATCTGTGTGGCCTGACCGGTCTCGATCACCGTGCCGACGCCGTTCGTCCCGACGAGGTCCTCGGCCACGTTGTAGCCGACGTCGGAGTTCACGCTGTCGAGCAGCGCCTCGATCGAGTGGTCGGGGATCCAGCGCCGGAGGATGACGGCGTTCTGGTCGGCGAGCAGCAGACCGGTCTCGAGGTCGACCAGACGTTCGGCCAGGCCGGCCAGCACCGGGTCGGCCGCGCGCCGCAACGAGGCGCGCGTCAACCAACGCTCGTCTAGTTCCTTGACCGGGATCGGGAGGTATGCGCCCGAGGCGATCGAGCGCTGCCAGGATTGCAGGATCATCGGGCGGACGCGCTGGCGCAGCTGGCGGGGCACGGCGCCGGCGGTCAGCAGCGCGTCGCGCGCTGCGAAGACGGACCTGACGTCGACCAAGGTCGCTCCTGCTTCTGCGGCCGCGCTTGGGCACAGGGCCGGCTGCTGTGCATTACACCACTCCAGGCTGGGAGGACTTGGTGATTTC
>JAOPVG010000147.1 GCA_025966255.1 Jatrophihabitans sp. | reverse complement strand
CGCTCGTGTCCGGGCTGCTGGCCCAGCACGCGAGCTGGCGCTGGGTGTTCCTCGGCCTGGTGCCGTTCACGATCCTCGGTGGGATCCTCATGCTGCCGGCCCTGCGCACCCTGCACCGCCCCGAGCGGACCGGCAATGGCGCCGATCCGCGACGTCTGCTGAAGGCGGTCGCCGTCGCCGCGGGCGTCGCAGCCCTCGAGGCGGCCGGACAGCATCCGACGGTCATTCTGCTTGCCCTCGCCGCCGCGGGCCTGGTGGCGATGGTCTGGGGTCTGCGCACGCTGCTTCCTGCCGGGACGATCCGGGCGCGTCCCGGCGTCGCCGCGCCGGTCGCACTGCGCGGGCTGCTCGCCGGTGCCTTCTTCGGCGTCGAGTCCTTGGTGCCGCTGTCGCTCACCGTCCAACACGGCTTCAGCCCGACCGCTGCCGGTCTTCCGCTCGCCGCGTCCGGAGTCAGTTGGGCGCTCGGCTCCTGGTGGCAGGGACGGGCGGTCGCCGACGACGGGCCCCAACGTCGGATCCGGCTGATGCGCACCGGCTTCGCACTGATCGGTGTCGCGACGGCCGGGATCGCGGTGGCGGCCCTGCCCGCCGCGTCGGGCTGGATCGCGTATCCGGCCTGGTTCGTGGCCGGGCTCGGGGCGGGGCTGACGATGTCGTCGGTCAGCGTCCTGCTGCTCCGGTACACGACCGGCGCCACTCGTGGCACGGACTCGGCCGCCCTCCAACTGTCCGACGCGACTGCTGCCGCCCTCACCACCGGCATCGGCGGCGTGCTCGTGGCCGCCGCCGCTCGCGGGTCCATCGGCACCACGGCGGCCTTCGTGACCGTGGATCTGACGATGTGCGCGATCGCCACCCTGGGCGTGCTGGCGGCCGGCCGGGCCCACCCGGCTGAGCGGGCGCAGACCGCGGACCACGCCGTTGCAGTAGGGACGCTCTAAACTCGGCGATGATGCCGTACCTGGACCACGCCGCAACGACACCGATGCTGGCCGAGGCGATCACCGCCGTCTCGCGCGCCATGGGTCAGGTGGGCAACCCCTCGTCCCTGCACGGGGCCGGCCGGGCCGCCCGGCGCAGCATCGAGGAGTCCCGCGAGTTGCTGGCCGCGTCGCTCGGTGCCCGCCCGTCCGAGGTCATCCTCACCGCGGGCGGAACCGAGTCGGACAACCTCGCGGTCAAGGGCATCTTCTGGGCCCGCCGGGCCGCCGATCCGCGCCGCCGCAGGGTGATTGCCAGCTCGATCGAGCACCACGCCGTCATGGATGCCGTCGAGTGGCTCGTCGAGCACGAGGGCGCCGACGTCACCTGGCTGCCCGTCGACGCACATGGTCTCGTCGCACCCGCCGCCTTGCGCGCCGCCCTCGCCCGGAATCCCGAATCGGTCGCCCTCGTCACCGTCATGTGGGCGAACAACGAGGTCGGCACCGTGCAGTCGATCAACGAGCTCGCCGCCGTCGCGCACGAGTACGACGTGCCGATGCACACCGACGCCGTCCAGGCCGTCGGGGCGGTGCCGGTCGACTTCGCCGCGTCCGGCGTGGACGCGCTCACCATGACCGGCCACAAGCTCGGCGGCCCACCCGGCGCCGGTGCCCTGCTGCTGCGCCGTGACATCGCCTGCGTGCCGCTGCTGCACGGCGGAGGACAGGAGCGCGAAGTGCGCTCAGGCACGTTGAACGTTCCTGGTGCGGTTGGCCTCGCGGTCGCCACCTCACTCGCGGTCGAGCGGCGGGAGGTCGTTGCCGCGCGGGTTGCCGCACTGCGCGACGCAATTGTCGACGGCGTGCTCGCCGCCGTCCCGGACGCCCGCCTGCACGGTCACCCGACGGCCCGCCTGCCCGGCATCGCGAACTTGACCTTCCCCGGCTGCGAGGGGGACGCCCTGCTGATGCTGCTCGACGCACGGGGGGTGGAGTGCTCCACCGGCTCGGCCTGCTCGGCCGGGGTGGCGCAGCCATCGCATGTCCTCATCGCCCTCGGCGCGACGCCCGCCCAGGCTCGCGGCTCGCTGCGCTTCTCGCTCGGTCACGACTCGACGGCCGCCGACGTCGACGCCGCCGTCGCCGCGATCGTGCCCGCCGTCGAGCGGGCCCGCCGCGCCGGCCTCACTTCGGTTGTGTCATGAAGATCCTCGCGGCGATGAGCGGCGGGGTCGATTCGGCGGTCGCCGCAGCCCGCGCCGTCGATGCCGGCCACGACGTCACTGGCGTGCACCTCGCGCTCTCGGCGGCGCCGGCCACGCTGCGGCACGGCGCGCGCGGCTGCTGCACGGCCGAGGACGCGCACGACGCCCGCCGGGCGGCTGACGTCCTCGGCATCCCGTTCTACATCTGGGATCTCGCCGAGCGCTTCCGGGCCGACGTCATCGACGACTTCGTCAGCGAGTACGCGGCCGGCCGCACCCCGAACCCCTGCCTGCGCTGCAACGAGAAGATCAAGTTCACGGCCGTTCTGGACAAGGCCCTCGCGCTCGGGTTCGACGCCGTCGTCACCGGGCACCACGCCCGCCTGGTGGACGGCCGGTTGACGCGTTCGGTCGACCCGGCCAAGGACCAGTCCTACGTCCTCGCCGTGTGCACCCAGCGCCAGCTCGCCTCGGCGATGTTCCCGCTCGGCGACTCCACGAAGACGCAGGTGCGCGAGGAGGCTGCGGCCCGTGGCCTCGCGGTTGCCGACAAGCCCGACTCGCACGACATCTGCTTCATCGCCGACGGCGACACCCGCGGCTTCTTGGCGCGTCGCCTCGGAGCGGAGGACGGGCCGATCGTCGACGCCGAGACCGGCGACGTGCTCGGCACCCACCCCGGCTCGTTCGGCTTCACCGTCGGCCAGCGCCGCGGGCTCAATTTGCAGCGCCCCACACCCGGCGGCGACCCGCGGTATGTGCTGTCGATCCGGCCCGTCGACAACACTGTGGTCGTCGGCTCCCGGGAGATGCTCGAGATCAGCCAGGTCCGGGCCGAGCCGGTGGTGTGGACGGCCGGAGTTGCGCCGGGGGAGCGGTTCACCTGCTCGGTGCAACTGCGCGCGCACGGGATGACGAGCCCGACCACCGTGACGGTGAACGGCCCGGTCGTCACGGCCGTCCTCGATACGCCACAGGTCGGCGTTGCGGCCGGACAGGCGCTGGTGATGTACGACGGCGACACCGTGCTGGGCTCAGGGACGATCACCGCCGCCCAGCGCACTGCCGACGTGCCTGCATGAGAGAGCGCAGCGAAGCGAACCCCATGGGTATGGCGCTGCACCGGCCGAACGAGCGCCGCGAGGCTCGGCCATGAGAGGTACGGCTTGAGCCGGCCGTGGCCCCCGGGCGCGGTCACCGGCATCGGCTCGCTGCCGGGCACGGACCCGGTCGAGGCGGCCGCGCTGGTCTTCGGCGAGCTACCGGATTTTCCGCACCTGCCCGAGCTGCCGGCGCGGGGCCCGGGCGCGGAGATGATCGGCCGAGCCGCGGCCCTGCTCGTCGACCTGCCCGTCGAGATCGTGCCGTCCGGTTGGCGCATTGCCGCCCATTCCGGCCGTGACCTGCGCCAGGCGCGCGATCTCCTGTCCCGCGACCTCGACGCTCTCGAGCAGCAGGCGGCCGGCTACAGCGGGGCCCTCAAGCTGCAGGCCGCCGGGCCGTGGACCCTCGCCGCCGGCCTGGAACTGCCGAGCGGCCACAAGCTCGTCACCGATCACGGCGCCGTGCGCGATCTGGTCGCGTCGCTGGCCGAGGGGTTACGCCTGCACCTGGCCGACGTGGCCAGCCGGGTGCCCGGCGCCAGGCTCGTCCTGCAGCTCGACGAGCCGTCCCTGCCCACGGTGCTCGGCGGGCGGGTACCGACCCCGTCCGGCTACGGAACGGTGCGCTCGGTCGACGCCGCGGCGGTCGAACAGGCCCTCGGCGACGTCCTGGCCGTGGCGCCCGAGGGAGGACGGGCGATCCACTGCTGTGCCGACGACGTGCCGATCCCGCTGCTGCGCAGTGCCGGTGCCGACGCGATATCCGTCGACGCCGCCCGGCTGCACCGCAGCGACTACGACGCCCTCGGCGAAGCGGTCGAAGCCGGTGTGTCACTGTGGCTCGGCGTCGTGCCGACCACGGCAACCCCCGGCCCGCTCGACGCGCTGACCCAGCCGATCCGAACCCTGTGGAGCGAGCTCGGCTTCCCGACCGAGCAGCTCGCCTCCGCGATCGTCCCCACACCCGGCTGCGGGTTTGCCGGCGCCTCGCCCGCCGACGTCCGCCGTGGGCTGAGCCGGCTGCGTGATTGCGGCCGCTGGTTGCTCGACGGTGGCGAATGAGCCCAGGACAGGAGAGGCTGAGCGCGTGAAGATCGTGGTGAATGGCCAGGAGTACGACTCGTGGGACCAGGTTCCCGAGGAGATCCGCGCGCTCATGGGCGGGACGCTGCCGGACGCCGACCACAACGGCGTTCCGGACCTACTCGAGGGCGGCCCGATCCCCACCGCCGGCATGACGGTGCAGTCGACCGCGATCGACGTCGACGGCGTCACCTACCAGTCGCTGGCCGACCTCCCGCCGCAGGCGCGCGCCGCGCTCGAGGCCGCCGGACTCACCGGCGCACCAGGGGCGCCGGCGACTGCGCCCGCGCCACTGCCTCCGGCGGCGCCGGCTCCGGCGACCGGTCAGGTGCTGCTCAACGGCGAACCGGTGGGCGCGAACGGGTCGGCAAAACGCCGGCATTGGTGGCAGCGGCGCTGAGCGCTCACCTGTCCGACCCCCTCGATAGGTTGACTACGTGACCGAGGTGAGCGCCGCGACCGACGCGGCCCGCGAAGAGCACGCCCGGCTCGCGCAGCAGGTCGACGAGCACGCCTACCGCTACTACGTCCTCGACGACCCCACCGCGAGCGATGCCGAGTACGACGCGCTCATGCGCCGGCTCCAGGAACTCGAGGACGAGTTCAGTGAACTGCGCACTCCGTCGTCGCCCACGCAGCGCGTCGCGGGCACCTATTCCACGCTGTTCACCGCGGTCGATCACCTCGAGCGGATGCTCAGCCTGGACAACGTCTTCTCCACTGACGAGATGGCGGCCTGGGCGCTTCGGGTCGAGCGCGACGCCGGCACCTCACCGCAGTATCTGTGCGAACTCAAGGTCGACGGCCTCGCGGTCAACCTGCGCTACGAGGACGGACGACTGGTCCGTGGCGCAACCCGAGGCGACGGACGCACCGGCGAGGACGTCACCCCCAACATCCGCACGATCGCCAACGTGCCCGACCGCCTCACCGGCGACGACGTGCCGCACCGGCTCGAGGTCCGCGGCGAGGTGTTCTTCCCGGTGGCGCGCTTCGAGGAACTGAACGCGTCTCTGGTCGAGGCGGGCAAGCCGCCGTTCGCCAATCCCCGCAACACGGCGGCCGGATCGCTGCGGCAGAAGGACCCACGCATCACGGCCGGCCGAAATCTCGCGATGGTGGTGCACGGTGTCGGCCGGGTCGACGGCGGCCCGCAGGTCACGTCGCAGTCCGGCTGGTACGAGCGGCTGTCGGCGTGGGGGCTGCCCGTGTCCGACCGCGCCAAGGTGCTCGGCGACCTCACGGCGGTGCAGGAGTTCATCGACTACTACGGCACCCATCGCCACGACGTCGAGCACGAGATCGACGGCGTCGTGGTCAAGGTCGACGACCTCTCGCTGCAACGCCGCCTGGGGTCGACGAGCCGGGCCCCGCGCTGGGCCATCGCGTTCAAATACCCACCGGAAGAGGTCAACACCAAGCTCCTCGAGATCCGGGTCAACGTCGGCCGCACCGGGCGCGTCACGCCCTACGGCGTCATGGAGCCGGTCAAGGTGGCCGGCTCGACGGTCGTGCAGGCCACGCTGCACAACCAATGGGAGGTCGAACGCAAGGGCGTCCTCGTCGGCGACACCGTCGTCCTGCGCAAGGCCGGCGACGTCATCCCCGAGATCGTCGGCCCCGTGGTCGCCCTGCGCGACGGCAGCGAGACCCCGTTCGTCATGCCCACCCGGTGCCCGGCCTGCGACACCCCGCTGGCGCCGGAGAAGGAGGGCGACAAGGACATCCGCTGCCCGAACACCCGGGCCTGCCCGGCGCAGTTGCGCGAGCGGTTGTTCAGCCTGGCGTCGCGCTCCGCCCTCGACATCGAGGCCTTGGGCTACGAGGGGGCCGTCGCGCTCCTGGATGCCGGCGTCATCACCGACGAAGGCGACCTGTTCCGGCTGGCCCCGGATCTCGGCGGCGACGACTCCGCGGCCCGCCGGCTGTTGGCCGGGGTGCCGCTCTACACCCGGGCGGCCAAGAAGTCCGACCCGCCGGAATCGGTCCATGACGGACGCGTGCTGTCGGCCAACGGGGAAAAGCTCGTCGCCAACCTCGCCCAGGCCCGCACCCGCCCGCTCTGGCGGATCTTGGTGGCGCTCTCGATCCGGCACGTCGGCCCCACCGCCGCCCGGGCCCTCGCCAACCACTTCGGCGATCTCGCCGCGATCCGGGCCGCCTCCGTCGAGCAGCTCGCCGACGCCGAAGGGGTCGGCGGGATCATCGCCGAGGCCGTCGTCGAGTGGTTCACCGTCGACTGGCACGTCGCGATCGTCGACAAGTGGGCGGCCGCCGGCGTGCGCACTGCAGACGAGGTCGACGCGTCGATGCCCAGGACTCTCGCCGGGCTCACCATAGTTGTGACCGGATCGTTAACCAGCTTCTCGCGCGACGAAGCGAAGGAAGCGATCGTGTCCCGTGGCGGTAGGGCCGCCGGGTCGGTGTCGAAGAAGACCGACTACGTCGTAGTCGGCGAAAACGCCGGAACCAAGGCGGAAAAGGCCGAACAACTCGGTGTCAGCGTGCTCGACGAGGACGGGTTCCGCCGGCTCATCGACGACGGGCCGCCCCGGCCCGATCTCGACACACCTGCGGCACAATAGACAGTAAGGGCGTGTTCTGGCGCACAAGAACGGCCCTTCCACCGCAATTGAGTGGGTACTTCACAGGAAGGTGTGGAAAGAACGTAATCGTGGGAACTCCTGTGTCCGCGGGACAAACTGCCGCCCGGGCGCCGAGGCGCGTTCATTGGCATGCGCTCGCGTTCGGGCTGATCCTGCTCGCCTACACGCTGCTGACGCTCGGCGTCATGTTCCGCTCGCCGATCCTCACGTTCGACGCCTACCTCCGCAATCTCGATCTGCGCCACACCTACCCCGGGTACAAGAAGTGGATCTCGTTCTACGTCGTCCTCGGCCAGCGTGGTCCGGCGACCCTCTTCTTCCTGCCCTGGTTCATCTGGGTGGCCTGGCGCAATCGCTCGCCCCGTCCGCTCATCCTGCTCGGGGTCGCCCTGGTGGTGCTGAACCTGACCGTTGGGGTGGTCAAGATCGCGACGGGGCGGCTCGGGCCGTTGTACAACCACCCGGTCCACGACGTTTTCGTGGGCGGCAACATCTTCCCGTCCGGCCACGTGTCCAACGCCGTCGTGCTCTACGGGCTCATGGCGTGGATCGCGGTCAAGCACCGCACCGCCGGCATCGTCCTCGCAGCGTTCATCTCGGTGACGGTCGGCCTCGGCACCGTCTACCTCAACACGCACTGGTTCAGCGACGTCGTCGGCGGCTGGATAGCGGGTGGCCTGGTTCTCCTGGTGCTCCCGTGGATCGTGCCGACGGTCGAACGCTCGGTCGACGCCGTGTGGAGAACGGTTCGCCGCCGCCTCGCGCCGGCGGCACACACCGCGGAAGCCGACGCGGCCGCCGAGCCGCGCACGGTCCCGGAGCCTGAGCCGTCGCCGGAGCCGGCGTCGAATGGGCGCGGGCCGGTGCGGAAGTGGGGTGCGGCTCAGGGGAATGCGACGTCGGTCAATTCGGTGGCCCGCTCCCACAACCGGCCGGCCACGTTGATGTCCATGGAGGCCCGCGAGGAACCGACGCGCCGGGGCGACCCGCGCAACTCACCGATGCCGTTCGGCCCGTAGTACGCGCCGCTCTCGGCGTCGGGCATCGTCGACGCGTACAGCGGGGGTTGCGCGCCGTTGGCCGCGCTCTGCGCCAGCAGGCGGTTGCCGACGGCCATCACGCGGTCCTGCAGCGACTCGGTGTGGGACTGCAACTCCGTCGATGCGTAGCCCGGATGGGCCGCGATCGAGCGCACCGGCGAACCGGCCTGGGCCAGGCGGCGGTGCAGCGCGTACGCGAACATCAGATCCGCGAGCTTGGACTGCGCGTAGGCCCCCCAGCGCTGATACCGGCGGCGCTCCCAGTTCAGGTCGTCCAGGTCGATCTTGCCGGTCCGGTGCGCGAAGCTCGACAGCGTCACAACGCGGTCGGCGATCTTGGGGAGCAACAGTCCGGTGAGGGCGAAGTGGCCGAAGAAGTTGGTCCCCATCTGCATCTCGAAGCCGTCGGCGGTGCGCTTCTTCGGGATGGCCATGACGCCGGCGTTGTTGACCAGGACATCGATGTTCCCGGTGCTGTCGGCGAAGGCCCGCACCGAGGCGAGATCGGCGAGGTCGAGTGATCGCACCGTCACGTCGCCGATCATCTTGGCCGCCGCCGCAGCACCCTTGCTGCTGTTGCGGCAGGCGAGGATCACGCGGGCCCCGTGCTTGGCGAGCTCGGTCGCCGTGGCCTCGCCGAGCCCGCTGTTGGCGCCGGTCACGACGATCGTGCGGCCGGTTTGATCAGGGATATCGGCAACGCTCCAGGACGACATGCGTCCGACCCTAGGAGACATCGGGCGAGGCGTCAGTCGGTGGTGCCGACGCCCACTGGCGTCACCGTCGCGGCGATCGCGGCCAGGTGTTGTAGGCGCACGAGTTCGGACGGCGCCCACCGCAGCGCGGGCCGGCCGATGAGCAACGCGGAGTCACCGAGCGCGGTCACGGCCAGCTCGGTGCCCAGCCGGCCCCAGTCGGCCGGCGCCCACGACTCGTCGGGGTCGAGGGGACGGCTCGGGGTCGGCGGCCACCACGGCATCGGCAGCGAATCGACCTCGGGCGCGGCTCCGCCGGCGGCGAGTACCTCGCCCTGGCCGGCCACCGGTGGGCCGAGCACCAGCGCCCAGCCCGCTCGGAAAACGCGGGCGACGCCGTCGGCGAGGACAGCCAGCGGAGCGGAGGGGTTGGTGCCCAGGCGTTCCAGCAGTTCGAGCTCGCGGTGCGGATCGAGCTGGCCCGCGTACGGGCGGATCGACTCGACGTGCACGCCGTCGACCGTCGCCGCGGCCGAGACGAGGGAGTCGGCGAGCTTGTCCGGCGGCAGTTCCACCACGAAATCGTCGGTGGCGCTGCCCGGGGAGCGTTGAATGACGTCGACGCTCAGGATGTCGGCGCCCACCGTGCCGAGCGCGGTCGCGACGGCGCCGAGCGCACCAGGGCGATCGGGCAGCACGAGACGCAGCAGGTATGACACGCGCACAGCCTGCCGCACGCACATGTCGCGGTCGTTACGGCCCCCACTGCAGGGTCGGCGCGACCAACTGCGGTGCGCCGTCCATCCCGACGTCCGTAGACTGCGGAGTCGTGTCCGACCCATCCCTGAGCGCCTACTCCGGCGCATCCTCCAGCGCCGCCGAGCTTTCTTCTGATCCCGCTGCCCCGTCGGGCGATGGGGCAGCCGACGCCGCCGGATCCGAGAGCCGCATCAGCCGCGCCGACGTCGCCCACCTGGCCCGGCTGGCCCGACTGGCCGTCACCGAGGACGAGCTCGACGTGTTCGCCGGCCAGCTCGACGTGATCCTGGGCGCCGTGGCGCGCGTGGGCGAGGTCGCCACGGGCGACGCCGACGAAATTCCACCGATGACGCACGCCGTGCCGATGACCAACGTCTATCGCGCTGACGAGGTCAGACCGTCACTGCCGCGCGAGGAAGTGCTGAACGAGGCGCCGGCCGTCGAGGACAACAAGTTCCGCGTGCCGCGCATCCTCGCCGAGGAGGTCTGACGTGACGGACTCCGAGCGTCCGACCGATCTCACGACCATGTCCGCAGCCGAGCTGGCCGCCTTGATCGCCGGTGGCGAGGTGGCTGCCGTCGAGGTGGCTCAGGCCCACCTGGACCGCATCACCGCGGTCGACCCGGCGGTGCACGCGTTCCTGTACGTCGACACCGAAGGCGCGATGGCCGCGGCCCAGGCCGTCGACGAGCAGCGCGCCGCCGGAGCTGTGCTCGGGCCACTGGCCGGGGTGCCGCTGGCGATGAAGGACGTCGTGGTCACGAAGGGCGTGCCCACGACGGCCGGGTCGAAGATCCTCAAGGGCTGGCACCCGCCGTACGACGCGACCATCTCTCGTCGGGTCAAGGACGCCGGCATCGTGATGCTCGGCAAGACGAACATGGACGAGTTCGCCATGGGCAGCTCGACCGAGAACTCCGCGTACGGCCCGACGTGCAACCCGTGGGACCTCACTCGGATTCCCGGCGGCTCGTCGGGTGGTTCGTCGGCGGCGGTGGCGGCTTACGAGGCGCCGCTGGCGATCGGCACGGACACCGGCGGATCGATCCGCCAGCCCGCCGCGGTCACGGGGATCGTCGGGCACAAACCGACGTACGGCGCCGTGTCGCGCTACGGCCTCATCGCGTTCTCGTCCTCGCTCGACCAGGCCGGCCCGCTCGCGCGCAACGTGCTCGACGCCGCTCTGCTCCACGAAGCGATCGCCGGCTACGACCCGTGCGACTCGACCTCGATCAACGCGCCGGTTCCGCCGGTCGCCGCCGCCGCGCGAGAGGGTGCCGACGGCAACCTCGCCGGGCTGCGGGTCGGCGTCGTGCGTGAACTCGGCGGCGAGGGTTACCAGCCCGGCGTGCTCGCGTCCTTCGAGGCCGCCGTCGACACGTTGCGGGGGCTGGGCGCCGAGGTCGTCGAGGTCAGCTGCCCGCACTTCGACTACGCCCTCGCCGCCTACTACCTGATCGCGCCGAGCGAATGTTCGTCCAACCTGGCTCGCTTCGACGCCGTGCGGTACGGGCTGCGCGTCGGTGACGACGGCGCGAACTCGCTAGAGGACGTCATGTCGCTGACCCGCGAGGCCGGGTTCGGGCCCGAGGTCAAGCGCCGCATCATGCTCGGCACGTACGCGCTCTCGTCCGGCTACTACGAGGCGTACTACGGCCAGGCGCAGAAGGTGCGCACGCTCATCGCCCGCGACTTCGACGCCGCCTTCGAGAAGGCCGATGTGCTCGTGTCGCCCACCTCGCCGTTTGTGGCGTTCGGCATCGGCGAGCGCATCGACGATCCGATGGCGATGTACATCAACGATCTGTGCACGCTGCCCGCCTCCCTCGCCGGTACGCCGGCGATCTCCGTGCCGTGCGGGTTGTCGGAGGGCTTGCCGGTTGGCCTGCAGATCATGGCGCCCGCGCAGGCCGACGACCGGTGTTATCGCGTGGGCGCGGCCTTCGAGGCGGCCATGGCGGCGTCGGCTGGTGGGGCCGTTCTGACGAGCATCCCGGAGCTGGTGTCATGACCACCGCCTATGAGGCAGTCGTGTCCCATTACGAGCCGGTGATCGGTCTTGAGACGCACGTCGAGCTCGGCACCGCATCGAAGATGTTCTGCGGCTGCTCCACCGAGTTCGGCGCTGAACCGAACACCCACACCTGCCCGGTGTGCCTCGGGCTGCCCGGCGCGCTGCCGGTGGCGA
>JAOPVG010000145.1 GCA_025966255.1 Jatrophihabitans sp. | reverse complement strand
TCTGGGTGTCCCCGGCCGAGGTCGAGGCTCGGCTGCTCGCGCACGACGCCGTCGCGCAGGCCGTGGTCGTCGCGGCTGTTGATGTCGACGGGCTGGAGAAGCCGGTCGCCTACGTCGTCCGGCACGGGGACAAGACGGCCACCGAGGACGAGCTGATCACGTTCTGCCGCGCGGGCCTGCCGTCGTTCAAACGTCCCCGCAAGATCGTCTTCGTCGACGCGTACCCGACCAACGCCACCGGCAAGATCCGCCGCGTCGAACTGCGGGCCATGGCCGCAACCGTCTTCGCCGAGCCGAGCCGGCAGCCGACGAGCGGCGGCACGCTGCACTGGGAACGCGAGGACGCGCCACGGTGGGACGCCGACAAGCAGCGCATCTTCGGCGACGCCGAGCTCGCCAGCGTCGGGTTCGTCCGGCCGAAGATCGGGGCGAGTGTCGCCGACGAGTGGTGGCGAGTCACCGACGACACCGGGACGACGCTCGGCTACGGCTGGCTGGATTCGGAGTGGGGCGACGCCCGGATCTCGTTCCTCGTCGTGCCCGCGCAGCGCGGCGCCGGCATCGGCGAGTTCGTGGTCGGCCAGCTCGAGCGCGAGGCTGCTGCCCGCGGGCTGAACTACATCTACAACAAGGTGCCGGTGACACACCCGGACCGCGGGTGGATGACGCGCTGGCTCACCGCGCACGGCTTCCGCGAGTTCGCCCAGGGCGATCTGCGGCGGCAGGTCGGGGCGACGGCGCAGACCGTCTGATGCTCGACGGCCGACCGCTGATCGACGTCCACCTGCACCCGGCCCGCCTCGACGGGCTGAAGTTGCCGTGGGAGGTGTGGGTGCAGGACTTCGACAGCCCCGCGTTGCGCGAGCTCTACCGCGACGACAACACCGTCGACCCCGCGGGCTTCGACGCGTTGCTCGAGGCGGAGGGCGTGGACGTCGCAGTAACGCTGGCCGAGTACAGCCCGAAGGTCACCGGTACCCAGGCCGTCGAGGACATGGCGGCCCTGAGTGCGCACAACCCGGCCCGTATCAAGTTCGCGGGCAACGTCAATCCGCACCTGCACCACCCCGTCGAGGAGGAGGTCGCCCGGCAGCTCGATCTCGGCGCCGTCGCGCTGAAGGTGCATCCCGTGCACGGCGGCTTCGCCGTCAATCACCGGGCGCTCTATCCGGGTTATGCACTGTGCCAGGAGCGCGGCATCCCGGTGGTGGTGCACTGCGGCACGTCCACGTTTCCCGGCGCGCTGAACCAGTACGGCGATCCGATCCTGCTCGACGACGTGCTGCGCGACTTCCGCCGCCTCGACATCGTCCTCGCGCACGGCGGCCGCGGCTGGTGGTACGACGCCGCCGCCTTTCTGGCCCTGACCAACCCGCGGGTGTGGATCGAGCTGAGCGGGCTGCCGCCGTCGCGTCTGCAGACGTACTACGCGCGGCACAACTGGCCGCGGCTGACCCGACGGATGATCTTCGGCACCGACTGGCCCGGCATCCCCGGCATCGCGAAGAACGCCCGGGCCGTCGCCGACCTGTGTCCGGACGAGGAAACAGCCGGCCTCGTCCTCGCCGGCAACGCGATGCGCGTCTACCGACTCGCGCCGGTCGGCGGTGGCCGCGATGCGTCCACCTTCCTCCGCTGAGCGCGTAGCGTCGCGGCCGTGACGGTCCAAGCGTCCGACGAACGCGGCCTCGCGCTGCGGTCGAAGCAGGGCCGGGGCGTGCTCGCGGCCACGATCCTCGGCAGCGGCATGGCGCAGCTCGACGGCACGGTCGTCAACGTGGCGCTGCCGCGCATCGGCCGCAATCTGGACGCCGGATTCACCGCGCTGCAGTGGACGATCAACGCCTACACGCTCACCCTCGCCGGGCTCTTGCTGCTCGGCGGTTCGCTCGGCGACCGTCTCGGCCGGCGCCGGATCTTCGTGCTGGGCGTCATCTGGTTCACGGTCGCGTCGGCCGGCTGCGCGCTCGCCCCCACGGTCGATTTGCTGATCGGGATGCGGGCCCTTCAGGGAGTGGGCGCGGCCCTGTTGACCCCCGGCTCGCTGGCGATCCTCGAGGCGGTGTTCCGCCGCTCCGACCGCGCCGCCGCAGTCGGCTCCTGGTCGGGCCTCGGCGGGATCGCCACGGCAATCGGACCGGTGGTCGGCGGCGCGCTGGTGGGCGTCGCCCCGTGGGGCTGGCGTCTCGTGTTCCTGTTGAACCTGCCGCTGGCGGCCGCGACGGTGTACCTGTCCAAGCGCTACATCCCCGAGACGCGGGACGAGGAGGCGGACGGCCCGCTCGACGTCGCCGGCGCGGTGCTCGCCGCCGCCGGGCTGGCCCTCACCGTGTACGCGCTCACCGAGGGGCCGCAGCGACACTGGCCGGGCCCCCTCGCGGCCTGCGAAGCCGCCGGCGTCGCGCTGCTTGTCGGCTTCCTCGTCGTCGAGGCGCGCAGCAGCCATCCGATGATGCCGCCGGTGCTGTTCCGCGATCGCGAGTTCTCGGCGGCCAATGTCGTCACATTCATCATTTACGCGGCACTGTCCGGTGCGCTGTTCCTGATCCCGGTGCAGTTGCAGCGGGTCTCGGGCTTCTCGCCGGTCGCGGCCGGCAGCGCGCTGCTGCCGATCACCGGGGTGATGCTGCTGCTCTCGGCGCGGATGGGGCGTCTGGCGACCCGGATCGGTCCGCGGCTGCCGATGACGGTCGGCCCGATCGTCGCCGGCGCCGGCCTGGCGCTGCTGGTGCGCGTCGGACCCGGGGCGTCGTACCTCACCGACCTGGTGCCCGCGCTGCTCGTGTTCGCCCTCGGCCTGTCGGCAACGGTCGCGCCGCTGACGGCCACCGTGCTCGCGGCCGCGCCATCCCGGCAGGTCGGCGTGGCCTCGGCAATCAACAACGACATCGCGCGGGTCGCCGGCCTACTCGCCGTGGCGGTGCTGCCCGCCCTGGCCGGGATCACCCCGCACGCCTACGACAACCCCGCTCTGCTGTCGACCGGGTTTCACCACGCCGTGTTGATCGCCGGTGGCCTCTGCGCCCTCGGCGGCGTGCTGTCGCTGCTGCTGATCCGCAATCCGCTGGCCGGGGAGGACGAGCCGGCTGAGCCGCCCCCGCTCTCCTGCGCGATCAGCGCACCGCCCGTCGGGGCCACGGCCGATCTCGACATTTCCCGCGGGCCCTGACCGTCACGCGTGCGGGTCGGTAGCCGGCCCGGCGTCGGGGCGATGCGGGCCCCGGCTAGACCGGGACGGACAGCGACAGCGCGAAGTCGCCGACCGGGTCCGTCCACCACTGGGTCAGGCGCAGTCCGGCCTCGGCCAGCTCGGCCTCGACGCGTTCGCGGCGGAACTTCGACGAGATCTCGGTCCGCATCTGCTCGCCGCGGGCGAAGCGGACGTCGAGATCCAGCGCGGCGACATGCACCAACTGATCGCGCAGCGAACGCAGCCGCATCTCGATCCATTCGTTGCGTTCGTCCCACACTGCGACGTGCTCGAACGCCGACGCGTCGAAGTCGGCGCCGAGGTCACGATTGACGACGGCGAGGACGTTCTTGTTGAACGCCGCAGTCACGCCCTGCGCGTCGTCGTAGGCGTTGACGAGCCGGTCGGGTGACTTGACGAGATCGGTGCCCAGCAGGAAGCAGTCGCCCTCGGTCAACGTCGCGCGCACGGCGGCGAGGAACTCGCGGCGCTGCGCAGGATCGAGATTGCCAATCGTCGAGCCCAGGAACGCGAGCAGCCGCAGCGGATGGCGGGGCAGCGAACCGAGGTGCTTCTCGAAGTCGCCGACCACCGGCTCGACCTCGATGTCGGGGAACTCATCGGCTATGGCCGCGCTCGCATCCTTCAGCACGGCCGGGTCGACGTCGAAGGGCACGAACCGGTTCAGGGTGCCGGCGTCGCGCAGCGCGCGAAGCAGCAGACGGGTCTTCTCCGACGTGCCGCTGCCGAGCTCGACCAGCGACTCGGCCCCGGTCACGGCCGCGATCTCGCCGGCGTGGGCTTCGAGGATCGCGGCCTCGGTGCGGGTCGGGTAGTACTCGGGCAGGCGGGTGATCTGGTCGAAGAGCTCGCTGCCACGTGCGTCGTAGAAGTATTTCGGCGGGAGCGTCTTCGGCGTGGCGGTGAGTCCGGCCCGGATGTCCGCGGCCATCTGCTCGGCCAGGGCGCCCGGGTCGAGATACACGGCGGCGTCGACGATCATCAGGTCTCCAAATCGGTGACGGTGACCCCGGCCGAGGTCACCTGCAGCAGGTGGTGATCGGGCACGTCGACCCACCGCGGGTCGTCGTCCCACGGTTCGCTCGCGACGACGACACCGTCCGGCTCGACGAGGTAGCTCAGGTCGTCGCCCCACGTGACGGCGACGATCTGCGTGCCGTCGGTCATCAGCAGGTTGAGGGTGGCGTCCGGGTCGAGCCGCGCAACCTCGCGGATCGTGTCGGCGACCGACTCCGGACCGCGGGCGAACACGTGTGCCGCCAGCACCGCGGAGTCGCATACCGACTCGGCGTCGTTGCGCGCAGGCAGCACGTCGCGCGATACGCGGCCGTTGTGGGAGAGCAGCCAGCGCCCGTCGGTGAAGGGCGCCGCCGCGCTCTCGTCCATCGGCATGCCGACGGTGGCGGAGCGGACGGCGGCGAGCACGGCGCCCGAGGTGAG
>JAOPVG010000078.1 GCA_025966255.1 Jatrophihabitans sp. | reverse complement strand
CCGTGCCGGCCATGCTCGACGCCGCCCGGGCCGAGGCCACGCTCGGCGAGATCTGCAATGCGTTCAAGCCGCTCTGGGGCGAGTACCGCGAGGCCGCCCGCTTCTGATTCGAGTTGTCCGCCTGTCGCTACGTCCGAGCGTGTCGACAGGCGGACAACTCCGGAGGGTCAGCAGTCGGAGCCGTGCCGTCCTTCGCCACCGGCGCCGTGCCGTCCTTCGCCTCCGGCGCCGTGCCGTCCTTCGCCTCCGGCGAAGCGCTTCGCCCCGGCCAGCCCCTCGCTCGCAACCGAGTCCAGGCCGTGGCTGAACTCGATGCCCAACGCGGTGATCTCGTCCTGGCCCAGAGCCTCGTAGGTCGAGCGGCGGTCCGAGCGCATGCACGCCTGCGGGAAACCGGCGATCTCGGCCGCCAGCGCTTCGGCCGCGGCGCGGGACTCGCCCGGGCCGACAACCCGATTCGCGAAGCCCATCGCCAGCGCTTCGTCGGCGCGGACGGGCCGGCCGGTGAGGATCAGATCGAGCGCCCGGCCGAGACCCACGATGCGCGGCAGGCGCACGGTGCCACCGTCGATGAGAGGCACGCCCCAGCGTCGGCAGAAGACCCCGACCACGGCGTCGGACTCCATCACCCGCAGGTCGCACCAGGCCGCCAGCTCGAGCCCACCCGCCACCGCATGACCGCTGATCGCCGCGATCACCGGCTTGGCCAGCGCCATGCGGCTCGGCCCCATCGGCCCGTCGGTCGACAGATCGGGATCCAGGTGGTTCGACATCTGCTTGAGGTCGGCACCAGCGCAGAACGTCCCGCCCGCTCCCCACAGGACGGCCACCCGCGCCGAGCCGTCCGAGTCGAACTCACGAAACGCGTCAGCCAGGGCCTCGGCCGTCGGACCGTCCACGGCATTGCGCGCCTCAGGGCGATCGAGAACGACCGTCCAAACGTCGTAGTTGCGTTCGATGCGGACCGTCACCGAAGGCACGCTACCGACGCCGCGACAGGAAGCCACCTGTCCGGCGCACAGTTTCGTTGCCGCGTCTGGGAAACTGGACGCATGCGACCCGGAGAACCACGACGCGGTGGTCCCGCTCAACCCAGTCCCGCCGTCGCCGCCGCCATGTCCGGCGCCGTCGACCTCGCGGCGGTGAAGGCCCGCAACGAGGCCGCGGCCCGCGCCGCGGAGGCTCCGGCACCCGGTCAGTACGTCCTCGACGTCACCGAGGCGAACTTCCAGCCCGAGGTGCTCGACCGCTCCTTCCAGGTGCCCGTCCTGCTCGCGCTCACCTCGGCTCGCGCGCCGTCCAGCGCCGAGTTGGTGACGACGCTCGAGCTGATCGTCACCGCGACCAACGGCGGCGTCGTGCTCGGCAAGGTCGACGTCGATGTCAATCCCCGCATCGCCCAGGCCCTGCAGGCGCAGGCCGTCCCGGCGGTGTTCGCGGTGATCGGCGGGCAGGTCGTGCCAGGCTTCCAGGGCGCGTTGCCCGAGCCCCAGGTGCGTGAGTTCGTCGACGCGGTGCTGCAGGCCGCGACGGAGGCCGGTCTGCCTGGCGCCGGCGCTGCGCCCGCGGACGCCCCCGATGAGCCCGTCGCAGCCGAGGCGCCGGAGGACCCGCGGTTCACCGCGGCCGAGGAAGCGCTCGAAGCCGGCGACTACGCCCTCGCCACGCAGCGCTACCAGGCGATCCTCGACCAGGAGCCGGCCAACCAGGAGGCGTCACTCGCGCTCGGACAGGTGCGGCTGATGCAGCGCCTGGAGTCGATCGACGCCGACGCCGCGCAGCGGGCCGACTCCGCTCCTGATGACGTCGACGCCCAGCTCGCCGCCGCGGATCTGTCGCTGGCCGGCAACGACGTGCCGGGCGCGCTCGACCGCCTGCTCAAGACCATCACCCGGGTCCGCGGTGACGACCGCGATCGGGTCCGGCAGCGGCTGCTCGAGTACTTCGATCTGCTCGGACCGGACGATCCTCGGGTTCCGACGGCTCGTCGCGAGCTGACGCGGGCGCTGTTTTGAGGCGAGTCCGCCCTATCGGGTGTGACTGATGGCGCGACCCCTTCCCGCAGAGCCTGAATCCGAAGACCAGCGTCGCGTCCGGCACCTCGTCGCGGTCAGCGAACGCGATCCCCTCGCACCGTTCGCGCTGCGCCCGGACAAGCGCTTCGTTTTTTCCCCGGACGGAACCGCGGCGGTGGGGTACCAGGTTCGCCTCCGCGTGGCCGTCGCCAGTGGTGACCCGATCGGCTCCCCGGCCGCGTGGGAGGCGGCCATCGACGCGTTCGTCGAGGATACCCGCGCGAACAAGCGGCAGCTCGCCGTGCTCGGCGCCGGCGAGCGAGCGCGTCCGTTGTGGGAGAAGTACGGGCTCGGACACGTGGCGGTCGGACGCGACGTCGTGGTGCAGCGCTCGGAGTTCACGACGCAGGGCCGCCGCTTCCGCAATTTGCGGCAGGCGATCCAGCGCTCGCACAATGCCGGCGTGCACGTCGACATTTGCCGCGAGGGTGAGCTGCGCCCGGAGCAGGTGCTCGAGCTGCGGAGGCTGATGAAGCGCTCGCGGCGCGAGGACACCCGCGGCTTTTCGATGATCCTGGGACGTCTCTTCGACGGGCGCGAGCCGGACGCCATGATGGCGATCGCGTACGAGGAATCGGGCGCGATCGTCGGCGCCCATCGCTACCTTTGGGCCGGCAAGCAGGACCTCTCGCTCGACCTCCCACTGCGGTCCCGGGCGGCCCCGAACGGCGTCGACGAGCGGATCATCGCCGAGGTGGTCGAGTGGGGCGCGCTGCGCGGGGTCGAACGGGTGTCACTGGCGTTCGCGCCGTTCCCCGACCTGTTCGCGAACCGTTCGCACCTGGGGGTGCTCGGCAAGCTCGGGTACGGGTTGGTGCATCTGCTGGATCCGCTGATCAGCGTCGAGCGGCTCTACCGCTACCTGCGCAAGTTCCACGCCTTCGACCAGCAGCGCTTCGTGATGCTGCGCTGGCGTCAGGTCGTCCGGGTGGCGATTGTGTTGCTCCTGCTCGAGTTCAGCACCTGAAGTTCCCGACTACGAGCCGGCGTAGCGCAGCCAGAGCGTGCCCAGTGGCGGCACCCGCAGTCGGGCCGACGCCGGCTGGCCGTGCCACATCTCGTCCGTCGCCTCGACGCCGCCGAAGTTGCCGACGCCCGATCCGAAGTAGGCGTCGGCGTCGGTGTTGACGACCTCGTCCCAACGTCCGGCGAAGGGCAGGCCGAGCCGGTATCCCTCGTGCGGGACGGAGGAAAAGTTCGACACGCACGCGATCACCGAACCGTCATCGCCGAAGCGCAGGAACGAGTACACGTTGCCCGCCGCGTCATTGGCGTCGATCCAGTGGAAGCCCTCGGGCACGGTGTCGCGCGACCACAGCGCCGACGTCTCGCGGTACGTACGGTTCAGGTCGGTGATCAGCCGGGACACACCGCGGTGACCGGGATCGTCGAGCAGCCACCAGTCCAGCGAGCGCGATTCCGCCCACTCGGCGCCCTGCGCGAACTCCTGCCCCTGGAACAGCAACTGCTTGCCCGGGTGCGCCCACATGTACGCGTACATCGCTCGCAGCGTGGCCATCTGCTGCCAGCGGTCGCCCGGGATCTTGTTCAGCAGTGAGCCCTTGCCGTGCACGACCTCGTCGTGGGACAGCGGCATCACGAAGTTCTCCGTGTAGGCGTACATCATCGAGAACGTCAGCTCGTTGTGGTGCCACTGCCGGTGGATCGGCTCGTGGGAGATGTAACTCAACGTGTCGTGCATCCAGCCCATGTCCCACTTGAAGCCGAAGCCGAGCCCGCCGAGATGCGTCGCCCGCGTGACACCGGGCCAGGACGTCGACTCCTCGGCGATCGTGACGGCGCCGGGGACGCGCTTGTAGACCGTCGCGTTCATCTCCTGCAGGAATGCGACCGCTTCCAGGTTCTCCCGGCCGCCGTGGACGTTGGGCACCCACTGCCCGGGCTCGCGCGAGTAGTCGAGGTAGAGCATGGAGGCGACGGCATCCACCCGCAGGCCGTCGATGTGGAACTCCTCGAGCCAGAACAGCGCGTTCGCGACCAGGAAATTGCGTACCTCGCTGCGGCCGAAGTCGAATACGTAGGTGCCCCAATCGAGCTGCTCGCCGCGGCGCGGGTCGCCGTGCTCGTACAGCGCGGTGCCGTCGAAGCGGCCGAGCGCGAACTCGTCCTTCGGGAAGTGCGCGGGCACCCAGTCGACGATGACGCCGATGCCGGCGTTGTGCAGCGCGTCGACGAGGTAGCGGAAGTCGTCCGGGTTGCCGAAGCGGGCCGACGGCGCGTAGTACGACGACACCTGGTATCCCCACGACCCGCCGAACGGGTGCTCGGCGACGGGCAGGAACTCGACGTGCGTGAACCCGCACGCGGTGACGTAGTCGACGAGCTCCTCGGCGAGCTCGCGGTACGACAGACCCATCCGCCATGAGCCGATGTGTACCTCGTAGATCGACATCGGCGCCTTGTGCCAGCTGGTCTTCGCCCGCTTGGCGATCCAGTCGTCGTCGCTCCACTTGTAGCGCGGCGTGTGCACGACGGACGCAGTCGCGGGCGGGGCCTCCGTCGCGAACGCCATCGGGTCGGCCTTGTGCCGCCACTGCCCGTCGGCGCCGAGGATCTGGAACTTGTAGGTGGCGCCGTCGCCGACGTCGGGCACGAACAGCTCCCACACGCCGCTGGAGCCCATCGCACGCATCGGCAGCGAGCGCCCCGACCAGTAGTCGAAGTCGCCGGCAATCCGGACGCCGCGCGCGTTCGGTGCCCACACGGCGAACGACGTTCCGGTGACGGGCCCGCGTGGGGTGTCATACGTGCGGACGTGCGAGCCGAGCACCTCCCAGAGGTTCTCGTGGCGACCCTCGCCGATCAGGTGCAGATCCACCTCGCCGAGTGTCGGCAGCCAGCGGTACGGGTCGTCGACGATCATCGGGTTGTCGCCGTAGGACACCTCGATGCGGTAGTCGGCAGCGGCGCCGTCGACGACGGTCTCGAACACGCCGCCGTCGTGCACCTTCGCCATCGGGTGCTTGGTGCGGCCCCAGACGACCGCCGCCGACTCCGCCTCGGGACGCAGGGTGCGCACGATCGTGGTGCCGTCGGGCGTGGGGTGCGCGCCGAGCACGCCATGCGGGTTGTGGTGGGCTCCGGAGACGAGCCGGTCGAGTTCATCGCGAGCAACCGTGGTGGTCATTCAGATTCCTCCGTCGGTGGCGAGTCGGGTCAGCGACGCCAGGGGGATCGGTAGCCAGTTCGGTCGGTTGCGCGCTTCGTAGACGGCTTCGTAGACCGCCTTGTCGGCCTCGAAGGCGCGCAGCAGGACATCGTGCGTCCGCGGATCGGCACCCGCGGCCTCGGCGTACCCGTCGCAGAACGCGTCACGGTTGCGCTTTGACCACTCGCCCGCGCGGTAGGACAGCTGCTGGTCGTAACCGAATTCGATCACTCGGTGGTGCCCGGCGTACTCGAACGACCGCAGCATGCCGGCGACGTCGCGCAGGGGCGAGTCCAGCTCGCGCCGCGCATCGATGGCAGCCATCGGTTCGCCCTCGAAGTCGATCAGCACCCAGCGCGAGACGGTGCGCAGGGCCTGCCCGAGGTGCAGGTCGCCGTGGATGCGCTGCACCGTGACCCCCTCGGCCAAATCGCCCACGGCCGCGAACACCTTGCGCAGTCCTTCGGCGACATCCTCGAGCTGCGGCACGATCGGCAGGGCCCGCTGCAGCCGTTCGTCCATCGCGATCGAGCGGGCGCGCAATTGATCGGCCGCTACCTCCCGGGTGCCGAACGCGATGGCGAGGTCGGCGTGCACCTCTGCGACCGCGGTGCCGAGGCGATGCGCCTCACCGGCGAAGTCGCCCCCTGCTTCCTCGGCGTGCAGGTCGGCCTCGGCCATCAGATCGCGCACGCTGGTCTTGGCGAGCTCCCAGCCGTCGGTGCCCGTTGTCATGAACTCCTGCAGCATGGCGAGTGAGGACGGCTCGCCGTCGACGTCGGCCTCGACCGCGCCGAGGAGCCGTGGCACATGCTTCGCGCCGAGGCGGCTGAGCTCGCCCTGGACCTCGATGTCCGGGTTCACGCCGGGCTGCAGGCGCCGGAACACCTTCATGATCGCGACGTCACCGAAGATCATCGACGTGTTCGACTGCTCGCCGGTGAGTACGAGGCTCGGCTCGTCGACCGGGATGTCCTCGGGCTCCTCGGCGTAGCGGATGAAGCGCACCGCCCCCTGGGTCTGCGAGTCGCGCATTCCGGCCAACCAGGCCGGGGTGACGTCCTTGTCGTGAAGAGCGTCGTAGATCCAGCGCGGCCCGGCGTCGGTGTCGAGCGTGCCGAGCAGGACGTGCTCGAGCGCCTCGACCGGCTCGCTTCGGGTCACGAGCGGGAGCTGATAGGTCTCGGTGTCGCCGTCCGCGTAGTCGACCCGAACCGTCCAGATCGTCACCTCGGGATCGCTGGCGAGCTCGGCCAGGCGGGCCACGGTGGACGTGGCGTCGCGGCCCTTGCCCGCGAACCAGCGTTGCGTCGGCAGCCAGGCCGCGACGAGCGGCTGCAAAGTCTCCGAGGTGGTCATGACAAGCCTTCCTGATCGGACGCCGGCGGCCCGCCCGACCACTGTTGCACCCGCGGGATCCGGAGCCAGTAGAAGCCGTGCCCGGCCAGCGTGAGCAGGTAGGGCAGCTCGCCGATCTCCGGGAAATGCGCGCCGCCCATCAGCTCGATCGGCTGGGATCCCTCCCACGGGCGCAGATCCAGCTCGACCGCCTGCGGGAACCGCGACAGGTTGTTGACGCAGAGCACGATGTCGTCACCGAACGCGCGCACGAAGCTCAGCACGGAGGGGTTGCTGCCGCCGATGTCGGTGAACGTGCCGATGCCGAACGCGGGATTGGCCTTGCGCACCTGGATCATCCGGCGCGTCCACTGCAGCAATGAGGACGTGTTGCGCGTCTGCGACTCGACATTGGTGACCTGGTAGCCATAGATCGAGTCCTGGTTGGCCGGCAGGTACAGCCGTCCCGGATCGGCGGTGGAGAAGCCGGCATTGCGGTCGGGGGTCCATTGCATGGGAGTGCGGACGCCGTCGCGGTCACCGAGCCAGATGTTGTCGCCCATGCCGATCTCGTCGCCGTAATAGAGGACGGGCGAACCGGGCAGCGAGAGCAGCAGCGCGGTGAACAGCTCGATCTGGTTGATGTCGTTCTCGAGCAGCGGGGCCAGCCTCCGACGGATGCCGATGTTGGCCTTCATCCGCGGGTCCTTGGCGTACTCGTTCCACATGTAGTCGCGCTCTTCGTCGGTGACCATCTCGAGCGTCAGCTCGTCGTGGTTGCGCAGGAAGATGCCCCACTGGCAGTTGGCCGGGATCTCGGGGGTCTGCGACATGATCTCCGAGATCGGGTAGCGCGACTCGCGCCGCACGGCCATGAAGATGCGCGGCATCACCGGGAAGTGGAAGGCCATGTGGCACTCGTCGCCGCCCACAGACGGGTCGCCGAAGTACTCCACGACGTCGGCCGGCCACTGGTTGGCCTCGCAGAGCAGGACGCGATCGGGGTAGTCGCGGTCGACCTCCTTGCGCACTCGGCGCAGGAACTCGTGCGTCTCGGGCAGGTTCTCGCCGTTGGTGCCGTCGCGAACGAACAGGTACGGGACGGCGTCGAGCCGGAACCCGTCGATGCCGAGGTCGAGCCAGAACCGCAGCGCGTCGATGATCGCCTGCTGGACGTCGGGGGAGTCGAAGTTCAGGTCGGGCTGGTGGTTGAAGAAGCGGTGCCAGAAGTACTGCTTGCGGATCGGGTCGAACGTCCAGTTCGACGGCTCGGTGTCGACGAAGATGATCCGCGCCTCCGGGTAACGGGTGTCGTCGTCGCTCCACACGTAGAAATCGCCGTACGGCCCGTGCGGGTCGGACCGGCTGGCCTGGAACCACGGGTGCTGGTCGGACGTGTGGTTCATGACGAAGTCGATGATCACGCGGATGCCGCGCTCGTGGGCGGCGTCGAGGAAGTACCTGAAGTCGTCGATCGTGCCGAACTCGGGCAACACGCCGCCGAAGTCGCTGACGTCGTAGCCGCCGTCGCGCAACGGGGACGAGTAGAACGGCGGCAGCCACAGGCAGTCGACGCCGAGCCACTGCAGGTAGTCGAGCTTCTCGGTCAACCCGCGCAGGTCACCCGTGCCGTCACCATTGGAATCGGCGAAGCCGCGCACCAGCACCTCGTAGAACACGGCGCGCTTGAACCAATCGGGTTCGGGGCGCAGCGGGCCGTCAGGCGGCGGGACGGGACGGTCGTCAATGCTGGTCATATGTCCTTCCTCAGCGGCTGACGTGAAAGACGTGGGCGGGGCGCGAATGCGGGTCGAGGCGCACGTAGTTGTGTTCGCCCCACCGATACTCCTCGCCACTGAGCAGGTCGCGGACGGTGAAGCCGCTGTCCCAATCCCGGTCCAGCGCGTCCAGGTCGAGCGTGACGGTGGCCTCCTGCCACTCGTGCGGGTTGACGGTGCACGCCACGAGGATCGTGTCGCCGGTCGCGGCGTCGCGCTTGCTGAACACGGTGATGTTCGGGTTGTCGGCCTGATGGAAGTGGACGTTGCGCAACTGCTGCAGCGCCGGGTGCTCGCGCCGGATCTGGTTGAGCTTCTGGATGAGCGGCGCCAGCGACCGTCCGTCAGCCAGCGCGCCGGCAAAGTCGCGCGGGCGCAGCTGGTACTTCTCCGAGTCGAGGTATTCCTCGCTGCCCGGCCGCAGCGGTAGGTGCTCATATAACTCGTAGCCGGAGTAGACGCCCCAGGTGGGGGAGAGCGTGGCCGCGAGTACGGCGCGGATCGCGAATGCGCCGGGGCCACCGATCTGCAGGTACTCATGCAGGATGTCCGGCGTGTTGACGAAGAAGTTCGGCCGCATGTAGTGGCCGGCCTCGGCGAGCTCTTCGACGTAGGTCTCGATCTCGTCCTTGGACGTTCGCCACGTGTAGTACGTGTAGCTCTGGTGGAAGCCGATCTTGCCGAGCTCGTGCATCATCGCCGGCCGGGTGAACGCCTCGGCGAGGAACAGCACGTCGGGATCGGTCTTGCGCACCTCCTTGATGAGCCACTGCCAGAAGTTGAGCGGCTTGGTGTGCGGGTTGTCCACCCGGAAGATCCGCACCCCGGCCGCCATCCAGTGCCGCACGATGCGCAGCACCTCGGCGTACAGGCCGGCGGGGTCGTTGTCGAAGTTGAGCGGGTAGATGTCCTGGTACTTCTTCGGCGGGTTCTCGGCGTACGCGATTGTGCCGTCGGGCTTGGTGGTGAACCACTCCGGATGCTCGGTCACCCACGGGTGATCGGGCGCGCACTGCAGCGCGAGGTCGATCGCCACCTCCATGTCCAGCTCGCGGGCGCGGCGCACGAGTGCGGTGAAGTCGGCCATCGTCCCGAGGTCCGGATGGATCGCGTCGTGGCCGCCGTCGCGCGATCCGATCGCCCACGGCGAGCCGACGTCCCACGACGCCGCCACGAGGCTGTTGTTCGGACCCTTGCGGTTGACCTCGCCGATGGGGTGGATCGGCGGCAGGTAGACGA
>JAOPVG010000052.1 GCA_025966255.1 Jatrophihabitans sp. | reverse complement strand
GCAGCGCCAGAGTGAAGCAGGTTGCCGCCGCCGTGAAGGTGAGCGTCCGGACGTGGTTCCAGGCCGTCCAACCGGTGTAGTAGGTGCTCCAGGTGTTGTCCGCGCCGGCCGAGCGCGCGTCGACGGTGTCGAGCTGGTTGTTCTTCGGCACGTGATACGCACCGAGCACGACAAGCCCGGCCAGAAAGCACACGCTGCCGATCACGATGTAGATCGTCGCCGCGCCCGAACGCCGCAGCACCGCGACGACGAGCAGCCCACAGACGATCAGCGGACCGAACAGCACGCTCATGAACAGGCCATTGGGAGCGGCGCGGTTGATCGCTTGCATTGCGGTCATGCCCTCGGCCGGACGCAGCGTGCGCAGCGCCGGCATCACGAACGTCGAGAACGCGAAGAACACACCGGCGCACAGGCCGGCCCCGATCGCAGCGACAAGGGTGAGGGTGCGCTCGTATTCGGTCATGACTGCAGTCAATTCGTTGAGGGGCGACGGCGACATAGTTGAGCGCCTCGCCCGCATTCGTCAGCGTCTAGATTCACCTGCGTGGACGCGCTGGCCGGATTTCTGGACGGACCACGGGCGCGCGGCGCCTTCGTGTTGCGCTCGGTGATGGATCCACCTTGGTCTCTACGGATCCGGGACGAAGCGCCGCTGACCGTGGTCACGGTCGTACGGGGGAGAGCCTGGATCATCCACGATGACGCGGATCCGGTCGCGATGAGCGCCGGTGATGTCGCAATCGTGCGCGGCCCCGACCACTACACCGTCGCCGACCGGCCGAGCACGCGTCCGCAGGTAGTGATCGGCCCGGGACAGGTGTGCACGAACCTGGCCGGCGAGACGATGGCGGAGGAGATGAGTCTCGGCGTGCGGACGTGGGGCAACAGCGCCGGCGGATCGGTTGAACTGCTGACCGGCACGTACCAGGCCGCGGGCGAGATCAGTCGGCGGATGCTGGACGCGCTGCCGCGACTGATCGTGCTCGCCGAGGCGGACTGGGATAGCCCGGTCGCCGCGCTGCTCGCCGAGGAGATCGGCAAGGACCTGCTCGGGCAGGAGGTCGTGCTGGACCGCCTCCTCGACCTGCTGCTCGTCTCCGTCCTGCGAACCTGGTTCGACCGCCCAGGCAGCCGCGCGCCGTCCTGGTACTCCGCGCACACCGACCCGGTGGTGGGCCGGACGATGCGCCTGCTGCAGAACAACCCCGAGCAGCCGTGGACGGTGTCGTCGCTCGCTGCGGCCGTCGGGGTCTCGCGGGCCGCGCTGGCGCGCCGGTTCACCGATCTCGTCGGCGAACCGCCCATCGCGTTCCTGACCACCTGGCGACTGGCGTTGGCTGCGGACCTGTTGTGCGAGCCGGAGGCGACCGTCGCGCGCGTCGCGCGGCAGGTGGGCTACGGCAGTCCGTTCACGTTCAGCACGGCGTTCAAGCGCCACCACGGCGTGAGCCCGCAGGAGCATCGGCTGCGGCGGTTGGCGACGGCCTGAAACCGTCAAACTAGTCAAGTTTGACTAATGTCGGGCGGTTCTGGAACGCTCCTCGGCATGACCGAAACCGACATGATCACGGCGCGCTCGCTCAGCCGAAGCTTCAAGACCAAGTCCGGTCCCGTCGAAGCCGTCCGCGGAATTGATCTTGACGTACGGCCGGGGGAGATCGTCGGGCTGCTCGGCCCGAACGGCGCCGGCAAGACGACCACGCTGCGGATGCTCACGACGCTGCTCATGCCCAGCAGCGGGACGGCGACCGTGGCCGGGCACGACCTGGTGCGGGAACCGCGCGACGTGCGCCGTCGGATCGGCTACGTGTCGCAGGTGGGCGCCCCACCGAGCGCAGGCACGATTGTCGGCGAGGAACTCGTCACCCAGGCGCGACTGCAGGGCCTCTCGAAGGCCGACGCCACCACCCGCCTCAGCGAGGTCGCGCCGCGGTTGAGCCTCGGCGGTCTCGAGCGTCGCGCTCTGCTCGAGCTCTCCGGCGGACAACGGCGCCGCTTCGACATCGCGCTCGGGTTGATGCACTCGCCGCAACTCGTCTTCCTCGACGAGCCGACCACCGGCCTCGACCCGCAGAGCCGAGCGAATCTCTGGGACCACATTCGCTCTCTGCGCGACGACTCGGGCGTCACGATCCTGCTCACGACCCACTACCTCGACGAGGCCGACGCGCTCGCCGACCGCGTCCTCGTGATGGACGACGGGAAGATCGTCGCCGACGACACCCCGGACGCGCTCAAGGCGCGGATCTCGGGTGACGTGATCACGCTGGCGTTCGGCGTCGCCGGCGAGTTGGCCCGGGCCGAGTCGGTTGCCCGCACGGCCGTGCCCGTACGCGAGGTAGTGGTCACCGATTCGGCCCTGCTCGTGACCGTTGACGAGGGTGCCGTGGCGGTGGCGCCGATACTGCGCGCGTTGGACTTCGCCGGGCTCAGCCCGTCGTCCATCACCGTCAACCGCCCCACTCTTGATGACGTGTTCCTGACCCTGACCGGACGCTCTCTGCGCGAAGGCGCAGAGGGCGACTCGGCGGCCTGAGGAGGCCTCGATGTTCACCGAAATGTTTGTGATCTTCCAGCGCCAGATGCGCATCTTGCTGCGCAACCCCGTCTGGGTGTTCTTCGGCCTGACCCAGCCCATCCTCTACCTCGCCCTGTTCGGGCCGTTGCTCAAGAACGTCAGTGGCGGCGGACTCGGCGGCGACAGCGCCTGGCGCGTCTTCGTGCCCGGCCTGCTCCTGCAACTGGCGATCTTCGGCGCGGGCTTTGCGGGCTTCGGCGTCATCCAGGAGCTGCGGGAGGGTGTCATCGACCGGCAGCGGGTCACGCCGGCCCGGCGAGTGTCCCTGATCTTCGGACGCACGCTGAGCAACATGGTGACGATCGGCGTGCAGGCGATCGTGCTCGTGCTCGTGGCGCTGCCGTTCGGGCTGAGCGCGTCCTGGAGCGGCATCGCGTCGTCGGTGGTGTTGATCTGCCTGCTGGCGCTCGGCATCTCGGCGGCGTCCTACGCGATGGGCCTGATCCTCAAGGACGAAGACGGGTTCGCGCCGTTCATCCAGGGCGTCTCGCTCCCCCTGCTGCTGTTGTCCGGAGTGCTGCTGCCCATGTCGCTCGCCCCGGCGTGGTTGCGCCACGCCTCGCAGGTCAATCCACTCACCTACGTCGTCGACGCCACGCGAGCCTTGTTCCGCGGCGACTTCGGCAACCACGACGTCTGGATCGGGGCCCTGGTGACCGTCGCGCTGGGCGCCCTACTCGCCTGGTGGGGCACCAGAACCTTCCAGCGCCAAAGCGCCTGATCCGCATTGCTGCGTTGACGACGTGATCACCTGGGCCCTCGAACAATCGTGAGTGGAACTGAACCACGAACGCGATGAGCGCTCGCGCTCCCGGCGAATGAAAAGCGACGGCGCCGCGCAAAGGCGGCGCCGTCGGAGCGCGGGCGGCTGGGTTACCAAGCGTGCCCTGTGCGGAAATGTCAGACGCGGTCCTTGAGGCTGGGCCGCGCTAGCGGATGCGGCCGAGCATCGCAGTCCCTCGTCGACTCACCTGTGCGTGGTGGGATCGCCGCGTGGGTGCCCGTTCGTCCGTGCGGGAGCGGCGATCGCTGGGGGCTAGACCGCCATGGACGTCCGCCGTTCCGTCCCTGTATTGGACGCCTATGTGACCTGAAGCACAAGACCTGGGCGGCGTGTCCCGGGCGTCAGGCGCGTTCGGCCCGGCGCTTCGCCGTGTACCAAACGATCCCCGCAGCGGCGACGCCCGCGCCCACGACGGTCGCTGCGGTGACCGGGTGTTCGGGGCGGAAGCCGGAGATGCGTTCGCGCAGGGGAACGGCGTTGGAGAACGTCAGCAGCGGCCATTCGCGCTCGATGGCGATCTTGCGCAGCGCGCGGTCGGCGTTCACCGCGTAGGGATGTCCGACGGCCTCGAGCATCGGCACGTCCGTGGCCGAGTCGGAGTACGCGTAGCTGCCGGCCAGGTCGTAGCCGCGCTGCTCGGCCAGCTGCAGTACCGCCACCGCCTTCTCCGGGCCGTACGTGTAGCGCTCGATCTCGCCCGTGTACTTGCCGTCGGCCACCACCATTCGGGTGGCGATGACGTCGTCGGCGCCGAGCATCGCGCCGATCGGGGTGACGACCTCTTCGCCGGACGTGCTGACGATGACGACGTCGCGGCCGGCCGCCTTGTGCATCGCGATGAGGTCGACGGCCTCGTCGTAGACGATGGGGTCGATGATCTCGTGCAGTGTCTCGCTGACGATCTCGCGCACCTGGGCGATGTCCCACCCAGTGCACATGCTGGTCAGGTAAGCCCGCATGCGCTCGATCTGGTCGCTGTCCGCGCCGGCGAGGGCGAACATGAACTGCGCATAGGCACTACGCAGCACGGCGCGCCGATTCAGCAGCCCGTTCTGATA
>JAOPVG010000605.1 GCA_025966255.1 Jatrophihabitans sp. | reverse complement strand
GCCGGTCGGGTCGGCCGCGCCGCCGGCGATCCCCGGGACGGACGTGTCGAAACAGACCAGGAACGCCTCCGGCGGCAGGCCCTTGAGCACGAACGAACCGTCTCGGTTGCTCGGCGCTCCCGGCTCGGTGCCGAAGTCGTAGAGGGCGAATAGGCCCGAGGCGCCGCCGGTCACGTAGGGCCGCGCGAGGCTGACCGATGCCACGACACCAGCGAGCGGACGACCTGAATCGTCCCTGACCCGTCCGGTGATCGCGCCGCCCGGATGGAGGACGGTGTCGACGCCTGAGGTCGGGTGACCCTCGGTGACGACGGCCTCCTGATAGCCCCCCAGGTAGCCAGTGCTGTCGGAGTTGCCACCGCTGGCGTGCCCGCCGGTGAAACTGATGTAGTACGTGCCGGCCGGAAGGGGCAGTGCGTATTCGCCGGTGGCGTCGGTGCTCGCGGATCTCGCCGTGCCGGTCTGGTAGTCGAACACTCCGGCCACGACTCCGCGCAGCGGGTTTCCTGCGGTGTCGGTGACCGTCCCGGACACCGACCCGGCCGCAGCGGGCGCGGCGGCAGAGGTGAAACGCGTAGTCGCCGCGGTGGAGAATCGGTTCGCGCTGTCGTGCGTCCAGACGGCGACCGAGTACGCGGTATCGAGGGCTAGCCCGGCCAACTGGACGACCGACGCCTTCGGTGCGGCGAGCGACACCGCGGTGCCCGCTGTCGGCGAGGAGGGTGCGTGCGTCCCCTTCGCGTAGCGCACGACGGTGCCACTGAACGACGGGGTCTTCGGGTTCGTCCATTCGATCGAGACGTTGCTGCCGGTGTCGAATGTCTGGACGCCGGTGACCGGTGCCGGCGCGGTAGTCGCGCGGACGGTCACACCGTGCGCGAAGTGCCCGTGCCCGTCCGTCGCGAACAGGGCGAAGGAATATCCGACCCCGGGCGACAGCTTCGTCGCGGTGACCGAGTGCTGGCGACGGGACACCGACGCCACCCGAGTGCCCGCCGTCGGGGAGGTCGGCGCCGCCGAGCCCCGCGCGACGCGCACCACAGTGGCGGTGAACGATGCCGAGGCCGGGTTCGTCCAGGACAGCGCGATGGTCGACGACGAGCGGGTACTCGCGGTGACGTGTCGCACGACGCCCGGCGTGCTGTCCGGCGTCGCCGCGGCCGCGGGTGTTGCACCTATGACGACCAACATCGGCACGCTCGCGAGACCGAGCAGACGAGCATGACGCATGAGCCCTCCCAGACACTGCAGTGCCGGGAAGGCTACGGGACGGTGATCATTTTCGGGAGATGGACTCTCGGACGGAAACGTGCGGGCTCTACTCGCCGGTCGGCAACTCGATGTGCCCGCCAAACGCCTGCCGCATCGCGGAGAGCAGTTTGTCGGCGTAGACCGCCTCACCGCGGCTGCTGAACCGCGCGAACAGGGACGCCGACAGCACCGGCACCGGCACGCCCTCGTCGATCGCGGCCTTGACCGTCCAGCGTCCCTCGCCGGAGTCGGAGACGTGGCCGGCGATGCCCGTGAGTTCGGGGTTGCCGTGCAGGGCGCCGGCGGTGAGGTCGAGCAGCCACGACGCGATCACCGAGCCGCGGCGCCAGACCTCGGTGACTTTCGCGAGGTCGAGGTCGTACTGGTAGTACTTCGGCTGGTCGAGCGGGGTGGTCTCGGCGGAGTGCTCCTGCTCCTTCGAGCCGGCGTCGGCGTGCTCCAGCACGTTGAGGCCCTCGGCGTAGGAGGCCATGATTCCGTACTCGATGCCGTTGTGGACCATCTTCACGAAGTGGCCGGCGCCGTTCGGCCCGCAGTGCAGGTACCCCTGCTCCTCGGGGGCCGGGTCACCGGTGCGGCCGGGGGTGCGCTCGACGTTGCCCAGGCCGGGCGCGATGCTGACGAGCACGGGCTCGAGGTGCGCGACGACCTCGGCCTCGCCGCCGATCATCATGCAGTAGCCGCGTTCGAGCCCCCAGACGCCGCCGCTCGTGCCGATGTCGACGTAGTGGATGCCCTTCGGCCGCAACTGCGCGGCGCGGTCGATGTCCTCGCGGTAGTTGGAGTTGCCGCCGTCGATGATGATGTCGCCTTCCTCCATCAGCCCGGCGAGCCGCTCGACCACCGCGCCGGTGACCCCGGCCGGCACCATCACCCAGGCCACGCGCGGCTTCTCGAGCTTCTGCACGAACTCCTCGAGCGTGCGTGCCCCGACCGCGCCCTCCTTCTCCAGCGCGTCCACACTTTCGGAGTTGTTGTCGAACGCGACGCCCGTGTGCCCATCGCGCATGGCGCGCCGGAGGATGTTGGCGCCCATCCGGCCCAGACCGATCATTCCTAGCTGCATGCCTATGCCTCCGAAGAACGGGCCGCGCGGTAGCGGCGGATGAGTGCGTTGGTGGAGCTGTCGTGATCGAGTTCGGGCTCGTCCGGAGCGGTCAGTTCGGCCGCCACCTTCTTCGCCAGTACCTTGCCCAGTTCGACACCCCATTGGTCGAAGGAGTTCACCGACCAGATCGTCCCCTGCGTGAAAACGCTGTGTTCGTAGAGCGCGACGAGGGTGCCGAGCGCGCGGGGCGTGAGTCGGTCGAGAAGCATCGTGTTGGACGGGCGGTTGCCCTCGAACACGCGGTGCGGCACGAGCGCGTCGGGCGTGCCCTCGGCCTTCACCTCCTCAGGGGTCTTGCCGAAGGCCAGTGCCTCGCCCTGTGCGAAGACGTTTGCGGTGAGGATGTCGTGGTGCGGGCCGAGCGGGTTGAGCGAGTGCAGGAAGCCGATGAAATCGGCCGGGACGAGCTCGGTGCCCTGGTGGATCAGTTGGTAGAAGCTGTGCTGGCCGTTCGTCCCCGGCTCGCCCCAGAAGACCGGGCCGGTGGGGTAGTCGACCGGCTCGCCGGTCAGGGTGACGTGCTTGCCGTTGGACTCCATCGTCAGCTGCTGCAGGTAGGCCGGGAACCGCTTGAGGTACTG
>JAOPVG010000279.1 GCA_025966255.1 Jatrophihabitans sp. | reverse complement strand
GCCCGAACGAGAACCGGGATAGCAGCAGCTCGGTCGGGTTCCACGTCGTCGGCGCTGTGGCGGTGCGCGAAGCATGCGCGATCGCTGAGGCGATCGTGGGCCAGATGCGGGTGGACATGGTTCAGGGCCGGCCCTTCCTGTGAACCCGGCCCCGCAGCCAAGTCCAGACGTCTTCGTCATGTGAGGTTAGCGTAGGGGGCCACTCACTGATAGTGCCGAACGGCCCGGTATTGATTACTCGAATCGGCCGACGGGTGCGCACTACGTGCTCCGGCGCCTCGGCGCTACGTTGGCTACATGAGCGACCACGCAACCGCCGACATCGGCGTGACCGGACTCGCGGTCATGGGCCGCAACCTGGCTCGCAACCTCGCCCGCCACGGGCACACGGTGGCGCTGCACAACCGCTCGCCCGAGCGCACCAGATCGCTGGTCGAACAGCACGGCGACGAAGGCGAGTTCGTGCCGTCGGAGTCCATGGACGACTTCGTCGCCTCGTTGACGACGCCGCGCGCGATCATCGTGATGGTCAAGGCCGGTCCGCCCACCGACGCCGTGATCGACGAGCTGGTCCCCCTGCTCGACGAGGGCGACATCATCGTCGACTGCGGGAACGCGCATTACGTCGACACCCGGCGCCGCGAATTCGACCTGCGCGACAAGGGCATCCACTTCGTCGGCTGCGGCGTGTCCGGCGGCGAGGAGGGTGCCCTGCTCGGCCCGTCGATCATGCCGGGTGGATCGAAGCACTCCTACGAGAAGCTCGGGCCGATCTTCGAGTCGATCGCGGCGAAGGTCGACGGCACCCCGTGCTGCGTGCACGTCGGCCCGGACGCCGCGGGCCACTTCGTCAAGATGGTGCACAACGGCATCGAGTACGCCGACATGCAGCTCATCGCCGAGGCCTACGACCTGCTCCGCCACGGCCTGTCGGCCCCGCCCGGCGAGATTGCCGACATCTTCCGCGAGTGGAACGAGGGGGACCTCGAGTCGTTCCTCATCGAGATCACCGCCGAGGTGCTCGCGCGCAAGGATCCCGAGACCGGCAAGCCGTTCGTCGACATCGTCCTCGACCAGGCCGAGCAGAAGGGCACCGGTCGGTGGACGGTGCAGAGCGCGCTCGACCTCGGCGTCCCGATCACCGGCATCGCCGAGGCCACGTTCGCGCGGGCGCTGTCCGGGCACGCCGAACAGCGTGGCCCGGCGCAGAAAGCATTCGGCACCGATGCCAACCCGCTCGACATCCCGGATCGCGACGCGTTCATCGAGGACGTGCGCCGCGCCCTCTACGCCTCGAAGGTGGTCGCGTACGCGCAGGGCTTCGATCACATCGCGGCCGGCAGCGACGAGTACGAATGGCACATCGACCGCGGCGCGATGGCCACGATCTGGCGCGGCGGCTGCATCATCCGGGCCCGGTTCCTGAACCGCATCCGGGAGGCCTACGACCAGGACGCATCGCTGCCGACGCTGCTGGTGGCGCCGTACTTCGCCGACGCCGTCCGCTCCGGCGTCGATTCGTGGCGCCGGGTGGTGTCCCAGGCGGCGACCGCAGGCATCCCGACGCCGGCATTCTCGTCCTCACTCGCCTACCACGACGGACTGCGCCGCGACCGCCTGCCGGCCGCGCTGATCCAGGGCCTGCGCGACAATTTCGGCGCGCACACCTATCGGCGCGTCGACAAGGAAGGCACCTTCCACACGGAATGGGCGGGCGACAAGCAGGAACACCCGGCCTGATCGAGCCGGCGTACTGATTGGGTAGGTCTAAGCCCAAGAAGGACAGCCCGACCACCAGTGAGGAGGATGCCTGTGTCGCGGCCTGATGTGCTCATCGCCGGCCGGTACCGCTTGGTCGAGCGCATCGCCGCCGGAGGTATGGGCAGCGTGTGGGAGGCGTGGGACGAGCGTCTGCACCGCCGCGTCGCCCTCAAGGAACTGCACCCGCAGCCCGGGCTCAGCCCGGCCGACGCGCGGCTGGCGGGTGACCGCGCCATGCGGGAGGCCCGGATCACCGCTCGGCTGCACCACGCGCATGCCGTGCCGGTGTACGACGTGGTCGACCACGAGGGCCAGCCCTGCCTGATCATGCAGTACCTGCCGTCCAAGAGCCTGCAGTCCGTGCTGAGCGAGCGGGGCGTGCTCAGCGTCGCCGAGGTGGCGCGGATCGGCAGCGAGCTTGCGGGCGCATTGGCTGCGGCCCATCGGGCCGGGATCGTGCACCGCGACGTCAAACCCGGCAACGTCCTCATCGACGACGAGGGCGCGGCCAAGCTCACCGACTTCGGGATCTCGCACGCCCTCGGTGACGTCACGCTCACCTCCACCGGCATGGTCACCGGCACGCCTGCCTTCCTCGCACCCGAGGTGGCGCGCGGGGTCGAGTCCGGGTTTGCGGCGGACGTGTTCTCGCTGGGTTCGACGCTCTATGCGGCGCTCGAAGGCACCCCGCCGTTCGGTACCGGCGAGAACCCGATGGCGACGCTGCATCGCGTGGCGTCCGGGCAGATCGTGCCGCCGCAGCGCAGTGGCCCGCTGACCGGCGAGTTGCGCCGGATGCTGGCCACCGATCCGGCCCAGCGTCCGTCGATGGATCAGGTGGCGAGTTCGTTGACCGCGGTGCGCTCCGAACGGCCTGATCCGGCTGCGGGCGTGATGACCGAGCGCCTGGCGATGCCCGGACCCAGTGGGCCGCCACCGCCGACGAGGACGCAAACCCTGCCGGCCGTCCGGCCCGGCCCGGCCATGGCGCCGGGGCCCGGGTACGGGCCCCCCTCGAGGCCGCCGGGGCCGCCGGGACCGTCCGGGCCATCGAGGCCCCCCGGGCCGTCGGGGTCGCGAAGCCGTAAGCGTGCGCTGCTCGGCCTGCTCGCCCTGGTGGCGATCGCGGCGCTGGTAACGCTGCTCGTCACCCAGCTCGGCAATTCGGGCGGGCGCGGCAACACCGGGGCGGCGGGATCGCAGCAGCACACCACGTCCGCCCAGAGGAACACCTCGACGAAGGCGACCACCTCCGCGAACACCGCAAGTGCGTCGACCAGCGCCTCGACCAGCCAATCGAGCCCGACATCGTCGTCGGGGACGAGCGGTGGCCCGGCGTCGGCCAGAGAGCTGACCGCGGCGCTCAAGGACTACTACGAGCTGCTGCCCGACAACACCGACGCCGGCTGGTCGCGCCTCACGCCGAGCTACCAGTCGAACACCGCCAACGGCCGCCAGGACTACGAGACCTTCTGGGGCTCGATGAAGAAAGTCTCGGTGTCCCAGGCGACGGGCCGGCCGCCGGGCACCGTCGAGGCGACCGTCAACTACGACTACCAGTACGGCCGGAAGGTCGAAGAGAGCACGTCCTTCACGTTCGTGCGCCAGGACGGAATTCTCAAGATCGACGACTCGACGGTGCTGAGCAGCACCACGAAATAGGGCCGGGTCCGGCAGCCCGGGCGCCGGAGCTGCATCGATCATCAGCGCAGTTGCGAGCCCGCCGTCGGGCGCAGCCGCAGCTGCTGAAGCGGCTGCGTCGCGGCGCCGAGCAATTCGAGGAGCACGTCGTCCTGCCAACTCGACGACGTGGCGAGGTGATCGCGGTGCGCGGCCCAGGCGTCGTCGTCGGCGAACCGGCTCACCCACACCACGACGTTCTCCGCTCGCACGGGTAGCACCGGGAAGGTGTTCTCGGCCGGGTCGCTGACGAAGACGGCCGTGGGCGGGCCACCCGCCGCGCTGAGTTCGGTTCCAGCGCGGGTCACGACCTCGTCCAGCCGGCCCTCGAGCATCGAGCCGTCGTGGACGAGCACGGTGATGCCGACGACCGACTCGGACACCACTACCGGTGGCCGGGACGCGCCATAGACCGGGTAGTCGCCGCCCAGCCGAACGGGCCGCAGCAGCAGCACGTTGTCGGAGTCGATCATCGTCGCGTTGGCGGCGCTGCTATGGGCCTGCCACACCGGTCCGTAGTAGAAGGAGGCCAGCGCCTCGGCCCGCGCCGGCATGTTGTCGAAGCCGCGCAGCCACACGAACCGGTCGGGATCGTCGAGGTCGCGGAACTGGCCGACGACATGCATGCCGACCGCTTCCTGCCCGTCGACGAAATGCGTGTCGAACAGGTCGATGAGGGTGTCCCGCTGCCCCGGATGCAGCGTGTACTGGCGCAACTCGACGACGTCCTGGCGCGCCGCATTGGTGTCAGTCATGATCAGCAGTGTCCTGGCAGACGCTGACAACCCATGGCAGCCCGCCGCTACTCCCCCGTCGGCACCGATGGCGGCTCAGGGCCTGACGAGGGAGGCGTCGATGCCGGTCCTGGTGACTCCTAGGACCGTCGGCACCTGCGTGAGGTGGGCTGGCAGGCGGCCGTCCCGCGGATTCCACGCCACGCCGCGGTAGCACTGCGAGGCATAGCCAACCGGCTCGGCGTAGAAGCAGACGATCTTTGGTCCCGCCCCCAGGTGCCCCGCCGTGTAGGCCCCGGTGCTGCTGGTGAAGACGTCCGCGACGAAGGTCCCGTCGGGCTGGAGCACGCCGACGTCGACGCCCTTGAGGCCGTGTCCGCTCCGGTCCGTGACCCGCCCGGAGATCGCCGCGGCCCGGGTCAGGGCCAGGGCGGCGACCGTCGTTGTCGAGTTCGCCGTGACCGTGACCGGCGTGCCGCCCGACGTACTCCCGGGTTCGCCACCGAGGCACTGGTCGGTGTAGCCGACCGTTTCGTCCCCGCCTGATGCCGCCCTGGCATCGACGCAGATGGTCTGCTGGCCGGGTGCGACGCTGCGGATCGAGTAGCTGCCGTCCACAGCGGTGACGCTGTCGAGGGCCGGGCCGCCGAACTGGAGCGGGTCGATGAACTGATCCGTCGAACCGAAATCGTCCGCGGCCGAGTTCGAGACGTGCACCAGCACGCCGGCCAGCGGGTGGCCGGCGAGATCGGTGATCTTCCCGGTGACGGCGCCCGCGGGTTGAAGGGTCTCGGCGAGCGAGACGGACTGACCCTTTGCAACGACAACATCGAACGTGCTGCCGGTGCACTTGTCGGCGTATCCGGTCTCGGTCGGATCCAGGAGCGTCGTCCCGTAGTAGGCATGCAGGCATACCGCGTAGTGCCCCGGCCCGACGCCGTAGAAGGTGGCCGTCCCGTCGTCGAAGGTGATCTGGCTGTCCATGACATTCACGGTCTTGCCCGCAGCCATGACCGAATCGGTCGAACAGCTACTCACGCTTGGATCGGCGTCTGGGGTGCAGGTGGCGAGCAGAGCGGCGTCGACGCCGGCGACCGGATGGCCCCGCCGATCGTTGACCGTGACCGTCACCGTGCTAGCCGAATCCGGGGTTACGACGCCGTCGATGTGCGGCACCGTCGTCCCGGCCCGCGCTTCGACGATCCCATTGGCGTGCGGGGTCCTCGGATCGCGATAACAGTTGGCGCTGACGGTGAAGCCGGTCGAGAAGTCGAGGAAGCACACGGTGTAGGCGCCGGGGGTGAGCCCGACCACGGTGTACTTTCCCTGCCCGTCGGTCGCACCGAATCCGCCGTCGCCCTGCGCCCCGTCCGCGGGCTGCACTTGAACGTCCACGAGGGCCGACGGGTGGCCGGCCGCGTCGGTGACCGTGCCCGAGATGGCTGCGCCGACTGCCAGGTCGGCGTCGAGCCCAATCCGCGTTGCGCCGGCCCGGGCGTTGAACCGCGTCGCCCGGCAGCTGGGCGCAGCACCGGTGGGGTCCCCCGGAGCGGTCGCGGATTGCGGGTCGAAGCACAGGGTAAAGGCGTCCGTCCCCAAACCGTTGATGACGTAATGTCCGGTCGAGTCGGTGACGGCGGTGCCGAGCTGAGTCCCGTCCACACTGAGGGCGTTGATGCCGACACCGGGAAGTGCGGTCGTGCCGAGCACCGTCACCTTCCCGGTGATCGCACCGCCGGGAGTGAGCGCGACGTCGGCGGTCGACACCTGGTCGGCGACCACGGTCACGGCACCGGCTCGACACCGCGGCGCATCGCCGAGCGCAGACACCCCGGACAGCGTCGACCGCGGGTCCACACACACCTGGTACCCGCCGGGAGCGAGACCGGGCAGCGCGTAGCGGCCGTCGTCCGCGGTGTAGATGTAGCCCTGGAAGTCGGAGAACCCGGGCTCGGTCTGCGACTGGATCTGCACCTGCACATTTGCGGCCGGCGTCCCGTCCGACGAGGTGACCCGGCCGGTGATCGCTCCA
>JAOPVG010000478.1 GCA_025966255.1 Jatrophihabitans sp. | reverse complement strand
TCGGATCGCCTGCGTCCGCAGCGAGGTGTGCGGCGACACGATCGGACCGGTGAGCTGGTAGATCGTGGTCCGGATCTGCTTGATGGTCTCGTCGATCTCGTCGACGCTCGCCCGCACCCGGTCAGCGGGCGTACCCGTGAGCTTCGTCGCGGCGTTCTCCATCGTCAGACCGATGGCGAACAGCCGCTGGATCACGTGGTCGTGCAGATCGCGGGCGATCCGGTCGCGTTCCTCCACGAGTGCGAGCTGGTCCCGACGAGCGAGGCTGGCGGCCAGCTCCAGCGCGAGCGCCACCTGCCCGGCGAACATCGTCGCCATCCCCGTCTCGGCCGCCGTGAACGCCCGCCGACCCGTCCGGCGCCCGATGCACAACACGCCGTGGCCGGGCGCGGTACCGGTCAGCGGCACCAGGATCACGGGATCGATGTCCACCGCGTCGCGGACCTCCGCCGGCAGGGCGAGCTCGTTGAGATGCTCGATGTTCATCGGCTTGCCGGTAGCCAGCACGCTCGTGAGGCGTCCGGTCGTCGATGGCAGTACGAGCCCATCCCACTTCGCGGCGAAGTCGCCGGAGGCAGCGCTCACCACGAACAAGTCCGCGGCCGGCTGCAGAATCGACACGAAGTCGGCGTCGGCGATGTCGGCAACGCGCTCGGTGACGAGCCGAAGAGGCATTGCATGCACTCCGGAAACGAGGTCGCGCGCGAGTTCGGCGGCGCCGGTGAGCCAGCGATCGCGGCTCTGGTTCGCGGCGGCGGTGCGCGCCTTCTCGATGAAATTCGCGGCGGCGGTCGCAATGACCTCTGCGGTGCGCTCGTCCTGCTCGGTGAAGTCGGCGCGGTCAGTGGGCTGGGAGAGATACAGCCCGCCGGCACTGCGTCCGCGCAGCATGATCGGGACGCCGAGCAGGGACCGGACCAGGGGCCGGCCGGCGGACCGCTCGCTGGCGCGCGGGTCGACGTCAGGGACGCGAACAGTTCTGGCCTGCTCGACCACCGTCCCGAGTACGGTCTCGTGGGCGGAGGTCCGCTCGGCCCGCGCAATCCCGCTGTCCTCGACGCCGAACGGGACGAAGTGCTCGACCCCGCCGCCCGCGGTGAGCACGGTGATCGCCGCGTAGCGACAGCCGACGATCTCGCTGGCCGCGCGCACGGTGTCGTGGAGTATCTCGGGCAAGGCGCGACTGGGCGCGTCAACCAATGACGCATCGAGGAGCTGGCGGAGCCTCGAGTCTGGATGCGCGAAATCGCCGACCGTCATGGTCATCGTGTGGTCCCCCGACCCGGCCGGCGCCGCGTGCCGATGCCGACCTACTGTCACGGATCGGGCCGGTCGGCCCTACCGCCAAACCCAGGTCCGGAATGCCTCACATGTTGTTATATGAGGCGCAGACGAGGGACCTATTCCTCTGGAACCTACCCGACTCCCATCAAAATGCGCGGGCGCTGGCTCGGATTCAGCCAGCGCATGAGGCGCACGAGCTGGTCCTGCGGGATGGAGACACACCCCGCCGTCGGAGCTCCGACCGCGACATGCAGGAAGAACGCGCTGCCGGCACCCGCCTTCACACCGCCCGGAGAATTGCGGGTGTTGTAGTCGATCACCACGGCATAGTTGTAGTACGGCGTCTCGTAATACAGGTGCTCATTGGGATCGCCGCGGCTGAACGAGCACCCGGACGAGCACTGCTGATGCGTGTTGTACAGCGGCCCGGACTGGCTGATCCACCAGTCCGATGACGTCGTTTGCCGATAGGGCAGCGACGTGCCCGGATTGCTGTCGTGACCGAACGCCTGGGTCAGCGTGTAGCTGCCGGCCGGCGTCTTGGTTGATCCCTCGCTCGCCTGGCCGATGCCGGCCGACCCGAGGTACGCACTGACCGACGGCCCGACCGTGTGCCATCCTCCGCTCACCCGGCTCCAGGCCTGCAAGGTCGCCGTGGTGCTCGAACCCGATGCCGCTGTCACGGTGATCACCTGGCCGGCGTCACCGGTCGAGTAGTCGAGCGGCAGTTGGCGCGAGGCGGGCGCCGCAGGTTTTGGTGGAGTCGGCTTCGCCGAGGTGGGCGACGCGTGCGGCGTGGTGCGCGGCTTGGGCTTGGGCTTGGGCTTCGGGGTGACGGACGGACTCGAGCTGACCGCCGCCGGCGAGGCTGACGTGGATGCGCTTGCGGGCGTCGTGGCGCTGGCCGACGGCCGCGGCTTGGTGGCGGAGCCCGAGCAACCGGCGGCGGCGAGGGAGAGCAGGACCAGCGAAACCAAGAGCCTTCTACGCCGAGCCATCGCTCCAGGGTGTCATGTCACGCCGATGAGGACCCGCGGGTGGGTCGAGGGAGTGAGCCAGCGCATGATCGAGATGAGCTTGGTCTGCGAGATCGCAACGCAGCCCGCAGTCGCCCGACCGTCGGTGACGTGCAGGAAGAACGCGCTGCCCTTGCCGGCCTTCACTCCGCCGGGTGCGTTGCGGGTGTTGTAGTCGATCACTACTGCGTAGTTGTAGTAGGGCGTCTCGTAATAGA
>JAOPVG010000474.1 GCA_025966255.1 Jatrophihabitans sp. | reverse complement strand
AAGGTGCGGTCGACGACTTTGGTCGGCTCGACGTCGTCTTCAACAACGCGGGCATCTCGCCGCCCGACGACGACTCGATCCTGGACACCGGCATCGAGGCGTGGCGCCGCGTGCAGGACGTCAACCTCACCTCGGTGTATCTGTGCTGCAAATACGCGATCGAGCACATGCGCGCCGGCGGCGGCGGGTCGATCATCAACACGGCCTCCTTCGTCGCGGTGATGGGCTCGGCGACGTCGCAGATCTCGTACACCGCGAGCAAGGGCGGCGTGCTCGCGATGAGCCGCGAACTCGGGGTGCAGTTCGCCCGCGAGGGCATCCGGGTGAACGCGCTGTGCCCCGGACCGGTGAACACACCGCTGCTGCGGGAGCTGTTCGCAAAGGATCCCGCGCGGGCGGCCCGCCGGCTCGTCCACGTCCCGATGGGCCGCTTCGCCGAGGCCGAGGAGATCGCCGCCGCAGTGACGTTCCTGGCCAGCGACGACAGCTCGTTCATCACCGCGTCAACCTTCCTCGTCGACGGCGGGATCAGCGGCGCGTACGTGACGCCGCTCTAGCCGCGTGACCAGATCCGTCCGCATCCTGCCGCGAACCGGCCTGGATCACTCGGCGCCGGAGTGGCAGTCTCAGACCCATGACCCGAGCGCTGCTAGTCGTCGACGTCCAGGAATCCTTTCGTCATAAGGCGGATTGGCCGCTGATCGGCAACCCCGATATCGCGAGTCAGGTCGCCCGACTCGTCGCGGCCAGTCGCGTGGCCGGGGATCTCGTTGTCTGGATCCTGCACACCGAGCCCGGCACGGGCGGCGTGTTCGATCCGGAGAACGGCCACGTGCGGCTGATGGCCGGCCTCGAACCGCGCCCCGGCGAGCCGACCGTCCCGAAGACCTCGATCAACGCTTTCACCACGACGAACCTGCACCAGCAGCTCACCCGCGCCGGCGTCACCGAGGTCGTCATCTGCGGCATCCGCACCGACCAGTGCTGCGAGACGACGGCCCGTATTGCCGCCGACCTCGGTTACGACGTCTCCTACGTGACCGACGCGACCACGACATCGCCGATCCCGCACCCGGACGTCGCCGGGCGACCGGTTGGGGAGTGGCTGGCCGACCCGCGCACGCTCAGCGTCGCCGACATCACCGCGCGCACGGAGACGGTGCTCGGCGGCCGCGGATTCGCCACTATCGCCACTACCGCCGACTTCGTCGGTCGCGAGGCCGTGCTGGCGCGATGATGCGGCCGTGACCCGCGTCGTCTTCGTACTCACCCCGGGGCTCCACCTGCTCGACCTGTCCGGTGCGGCCCAGGCGTTCTCGACCGCCGCCGACTTCGGGCACGACTACCGCCTCAGCTACGTGGCGGAGACGCCGAGCATCACCACTGCTCAGGGCTTGCCGGTGCAGGCCGAGACCACCTGGCCCGGGCCCGATCCGACCGACCTCCTGCTCGTGCCCGGCTGGCGCACGGCCGAGCGCGAGCACGGTGCCCTGAGCGCCGCCGGCCTGAATAGGCTCAGCGCTCATCACGCGCGCGGCGGCACGGTGGCGAGCGTCTGCTCCGGCGCGTTCGCGTTGGGCCGGGCCGGCCTGCTCGACGACCGTCGCTGCACCACGCACCACGAACTGCAGGAGGAACTCGCCCGCCAGCATCCGCGCGCCCGTGTCGTACGCGACGTGTTGTTCATCGAGGACGAGCGGGTGGTGACGTCGGCCGGTATCGCCAGTGGTATCGATCTCGCGCTGCACCTGATCGCAGCCGACCACGGACCGGCTGCGGCGGCCCGCGTCGCGCGGTCGATGGTCGTGTACGGCCGGCGCAACGGCGACGCCCAGCAGCTGAGCCCGATGCTGCGGCACCGCGCACATCTCAACGACTCGGTGCATCGCGTGCAGGACTTGATCGACAAAGAGTTCGACCGTCCACTGCGGCTCGGTGACCTCGCTTCCGTCGCCGGGGTCAGCGATCGAACCCTCACCCGCGCCTTCGCGTCCGCCACCGGCCTGACGCCGCTGCGCTACCAGCAGACCCTGCGTCTTGAGCGAGCCGAACAGCTCATCGCGCGCGGCGACACCGTGGAGGCCGCGGCTCGCTCGGTCGGCTTCGCCGACGCCCGCATGCTGCGCCGGCTCCGCGCGCCGAGGAGCCCGACACTTCAAGATCGGTAGCGGCCGGCCCGGCGTCCCCGCCCGTCACCGTCACGTGGCAGGGACGCCGGACCGGAACCGGCCAGTGGCCTAGTCGGCCTAGTACCAATGACGGCGACCACCAATCTCACGGCCGGCGGCACCGACCAGGAACAGCGCGGCGCCGACGACAACCAGGACGATGCCGATCGTCCAGACAATGGCGATCTTGGCGACGAAACCGATGATCAGCAGGATGAGACCGAGAATGATCATGACGACTCCCAGAGCTGGTGCTGTGTGTCGCGGCCGGCCAGGAGGGGTTGTCGTCGATCGACAACGCGGGAGCCGGCTACGACGTCTCGATTGACCGCGGGTCTCTGGGCGGTGTTCGTGACGGCACTTCGAGTATGCCCCGGTTCACCGGCCGCGCAAACGGCAAATGCGAACGTCAGGTGCGAACGTCAGTGCCGGCCCGATGGGTGTTCTGCACGATGTCGGCCGCTACACCCGCGAGTCTGCGCCGCTCGCGCCGAGCCTGGGCCCGCAGCAGTTCGAAGGCCGCGCGGGCCGAGACACCGTGCTCGCGCATCAGCACCCCCTTGGCCTGCTCGATCACGGCGCGCGAATCGAGCGCACCCTGCAGCTGGGCGGCCAGATCGGACTGCTTCTCCGCATGCAACATGCTGGCAATCAGCAGGGCAGCCAGGTCGGTGAAGGCCAGCAGCGCCAGTTCGCCCTCAGGTGACCACGGCCGCCGATCCTCGGACACGACACCGACCACTCCGATGGCCTGCTGGTTGTACGGGATCGGGCTGGCCAGGACGGCCCGGATGCCCTTGCTCAAGGCCGCTGCGGTGAAGTCGGGCCACCGGGCGTCCTCGTCCAGATCCTCCGCGCACACCAACTGCTTGTCTTCGTAGGCCGAGATGCACGGGCCTTCGTGATGGGTGATCTGGAGCTGCTCGAGGTGGTCGAAGCGGGCGTCGGACACCGCCGCGTTCCGCAGTTGATCGTCGGCATCGACGAGCATGAGGCCGGCGCCGTCGACGTCGAAGATGGCGTGCGTGGTCTGCACGATGCGATGCATTGCCTCATCGACCGGCGTGGCGCCGAAACGCAGTTCGCCGAGTTCGGTCATCGCCTGCCGGACGTCACCTACCGAGATGTCCATCCGTAGCTCCTACCCAATCAGCGGGCGTCATGGCTTCAGCTCGGTGTCTGCACCGTCTTGATGTTCGCGAATTCGGACAGCCCCCAGTCGCCCAGTTCGCGCCCGTAGCCGGAATGCTTCACTCCGCCGAACGGAATCCGCGGGTCACTCCTGACCATGTCGTTGACGGCAACCATCCCGGCTTCGAAGCGAGGGACGAGCGCGGCGGCTCGCTCGGGATCCGCCGTCCAGAGGCTCGCGCCCAACCCATAGCGGGACGCGTTCGCCAGGGCCAGCGCTTCGTCGGCATCGGCGACGACCCGCACCGCCGCGACCGGTCCGAATGTCTCCTCACACCACGCCGGGCTGGCCGGGTCGACGTCGGTAAGGATTGTCGGCAGGTAGCCGAACCCGGCGCCTTCGGGCAGTCGGCCGCCGAGGCGGCGGTGGGCACCGGCGTCGACGCTCGCATCCACCTGGGCCTGCAGCCGATCGCGAACATCGCCGCGCGCGAGCGGGCCGAGCTCGGTGCTGTCGGCCAGCGGATCACCGGCCCGGATCGCCGACATCGATTCCTCCATGCGGTCGAGGAAGTCGCCCGCCACCTGCCGATGAATGATGAACCGCTTCGCCGCTATGCAGCTCTGCCCGGTGTTCTGCGTGCGTGACGCGGTCGCTGCGCGCGCCGCGGCATCGACGTCCGCGTCGTCCAGCACGACGAAGGCGTCCGAACCGCCGAGCTCGAGAACGCTCTTCTTCAACGCCGAGCCCGCCGCACCCGCGATCGCCTGACCGGCGCGATCGCTGCCGGTGACGGTCACGGCCGCGATCCGCGGATCGTCGCGGATCCGGTCCAAGGTGTGGGACTCGGTCAGCAGCAGCGTCTGGAAGACCTGGTCGGGCAGCCCGGCCTGCTTGAGGACTTCTTCGATCCCGATCGACGTCCGCACGACGTTCGGCGCCGGCTTGAGGATCACGCCGTTGCCGACGAGCAGGCTCGGGACGGCGAAGCGCAACGTCTGCCAGATCGGGTAGTTCCACGGCATGACGCCCAGCACCACGCCGATGGGCTCGTAACGGATAACCGCGTTGACGGCGGGGATGTCGAGTGGGCTCGGTGCCAGGCGGTCGACCGCAATATCGGCGTAGTACCGGCAGAGCGCGATGCACTTCGTGACCTCGGCCCGACCTTGGGTGATCGGCTTGCCGGTTTCGAGGGCGAGCGTCCGGGCTAGCTCGTCCAACCGTGCTCCGAGGGCGTCGGCCACGGCCGCAATAGCAGACACCCGGTCGGCGAGCGACGTGGTCTTCCACGCCCGCTGCGCGGCGTCGGCCCGCGCGAGGGCGGCGTCGGCATCATTCGGCGCGAGAGCCGGGAAGGACTCGATGAACTGGTCGCTGTACGGATTGCGGCTCTGGAAAAACGATTCAGTCACGCGGTCTCCATGGGTACGCCTGCGCCGAAGTGTCAGAGGTCGATGTCGTCAAGGGCGGCGCGGATCGCGCTCGCAATGGCGTCGATCTGACCTTCGGTGATGACGAACGGTGGCGAGAGTTGGATCGAATCGCCCGGCAGTACCCGGGTGAGGATGCCGTGCCGGCGCGCGCCGGCCACCACACGATTGACCAGGTCCGGCTCCGTATGGATGAACTCGACGGCGCCGAGCAGACCGACGTGCCGAACCTCTTCCACAAGATCGTGCTCAACGAGTCCGGCGAGCGCGCCCGCCAGCACCGGTTCGAGCTTCTGGACGCGTTCGAGCAGATGCTCGTTCTCGATGATGTCGAGGTTGGCGAGCGCCGCCGCACACGCAGCGGCATGGCCGGAGTAGGTGTACCCGTGCCGAAAGAGGGTGTCGGCAGCGCGGAAGGGTTCCCACACCCGCTGCGATGCGACGACCGCGCCCAACGGGATATAGCCCGACGTGATGCCCTTCGCGCCCAGGAGCAGGTCAGGACGCACGTCGAAACGCTCGCAGCCGAACCAGGTTCCCAGTCGTCCGAAACCGCTGATCACCTCGTCGGCCACCATCAGCACGTCGTACTCGTCGCAGAGCTTGCGGAGCGCTTCCAGGTAGCCGAGTTCGGGCGGAATCACCCCGCCGGCACCGATGACCGGTTCGACGAACACTGCGCCGACGCGGTCCGGCCCGATCCGCTCGATGTTGGCCTGGAGATCGTCGACGTCATCGTGCGCGACGCGGCTGAAACCGCCGGTGACACTGGTGCCGTACCCGGTGCCGTTCGGTTCGATGCCGGCCAGGGCGGTGCCGAAGCCGTGCATGCCGTGATACGCGTGGTTGCGGGAGATGACGCCGGTCTTCTCCGGTCGCCCGACCAGTGTCCAGTAGCGGCGCACGATCTTGACGGCCGAGTCGACGGCGTCGCTTCCGCCGGAGGTGAAGAAAACGAGCGGATCGTCCAGCGGAGCCAGCCCGGCGACGCGCGCGGCGAGCCGTTCGGTGGGCTCCGTGGCGAAGTTCCCGAAGTTCGAGTAGGCCGCGAGGGTGGCCAGTTGAGCGCGGACCGCATCGGCGATCTCGGTCCGCCCGTGGCCGACGTTGGCGTACCAGAGGCTCGCTGACGCATCGATATACGACTCGCCGTGCGCGTCCCAGACCACGGAGCCTTCGCCCCGCACAATCGTGATCTCGTTCCCTGCTCGGGAGTTCAGCGCGGCAAACGGCGGCCAATAGCTGCTCAGCGCCCGCGAGAATCCGGCAGGGCTGACCTCGGAAATATCATCCATATGGCTCAGCCTCCCGGTGGCGTAGCATACGTATGCCTAAAGCGTTGTGACAACCTATCCGACTGGACCACCGATTAGGAGCAGCATGCAGCCACGCGGAAGCATCCTCGGCACTCGGGTGCAACGCGTCGAGGACCCCCAGTTACTCACCCGCGGCGGCGTCTACACCGACGATCTGGTCGATGACGCGCTGGCATCGGCCGTCCACGTGAGTTTCGTCCGGTCGCCGATCGCGCACGCGCGCATCACCTCGATCGACCTGACCGCGCTGCGGGCTGCACCCGGCTTCGTCGCCGCCTTCACGGCCGAGGATCTCGCCCTGCCGGGCGCGCGGCCGATGCTGGCCACGATCGACGAGCGGTTCACCCGCCCGATACTCGCGGCCGGCACGGTTCGCTACGTCGGTGAACCGGTGGCGATCGTGGTCACCGAGGGCTACTACCAAGCCGAGGACGTAGGCGAGCTGGTTGACATCGAGTACGACCCACTGCCGCCTGTCGTGGATCCACTGGCCGCCGGGCGGGATGAGGTACTGCTGTTCCCGGACGTCGGCACCAACACCGTCTGCGAGTTCCTCCCCGAGCACCGCGACGAGCAACTGTTCGAGAACTGCGAGGTGGTCGTCAGCAGCGAGATCGTCAATCAGCGCGTTGCCCCCGCACCTCTCGAGACGCGGGCCGCGGCGGCCAGCTGGGGTTCCGACGACCGGCTGACGATGTGGCTGCCGAATCAGGGTGCGCAGACCAGTCAGCGCGCGCTCGCGGCCCTGCTCGGCCTCGACATTTCACGCCTGCGCATCGTCACGCCCGACGTCGGCGGTGCCTTCGGTGCCAAGTTCGGCGCCGACCCGGAACACGCCGCGGTTGCCTGGGTCGCCCGCGAGCTCGCACGTCCGGCCCGCTGGAGCGAGCAGCGCTACGACAACATGCTGGCCATGACCCATGGCCGCGCCCAACTGCAGACGGTCACGATCGGCGGCGATCGCGACGGCAAATTGCGCGCCTATCGTCTCGACGTGGTGCAGGACTGCGGCGCGTACCCCGCGATCGGCGCCTTGCTGCCGTCGCTGACGCGGATGATGGCGCCGGGCACGTACCGGTTCGAGCGGGTCGAGTCGGCGGCGCGCTGCGTCGTCACGAACACCACGCCCATCGGCGCCTACCGCGGCGCGGGTCGCCCCGAGGCCACTGCCGCCGTCGAACGAGCCGTCGACCTCTTCGCGGCCGAGATCGGGATGGATCCGGCCGACGTGCGCCGACGTAATCTGCTGCCCGCCTTCGCCGAACCGCAGGAGAACGGGTCCGGCGCTCTGTACGACAGTGGCGACTACCCCGCTGCTCTGGAACTCGCGCTGAGCGCCGCCGGCTACGACGACCTGCGCCGCGAACAGGCCGAACGACGCGAGCGCGGGGACGTCCGCCTGCTCGGCATCGGACTGGCCAGCTACGTCGAGATCACCGGTGGCGGTGACGAAGCCGGCGCCCCGTCCGAGAACGCGCTCATCGAGGTACATCCGGACGGCACGGCGACGATCCTCACCGGCACGTCGCCTCACGGCCAGGGGCACGCGACGGCGTGGGCGATGCTGGCCAGCGACGAACTGGGGATTCCCATCGAGCTGATCACGGTTCGGCACGGGGACACCGATCTCGTACCCGAGGGCGGCGGCACGGGCGGCTCGCGCAGCCTGCAGCAGGGCGGCGCCGCCGTGCAGCAGGCAGCGCGCGAACTCGCCGACATCGCTCGCCTGCGTGCGGCCGACATGCTCGAGGCCAACCCCGACGACCTGCGCATCGATCGTGACCGCGCGGCGATAACCGTGGCCGGCTCGCCCCATGTGGCCGTCACGTTGGCCGAGCTCGCTGGGGTGGAGCGGTTGTTCGTTCGTACCGTTTTCACCGCCCCCGGCGCGACCTTCCCGTTCGGGGCGCACGTCGCCGTCGTGGAGGTCGACACCGAGACGGGCCGGCCGACCTTGCTGCGGTTGATCAGCGTCGACGACGCGGGCGTGGTGCTCAACCCGCTGCTCGCCGACGGCCAGCGGCACGGCGGTCTGGCGCAGGGCGCGGCCCAGGCGCTGTTCGAAGAGATGGTCTACGACGACGACGGCAACCCGCTCACCGCGACCTTTGCCGACTACGCATTCCCGTCGGCGGCTGAGTTGCCCATGTTCCAGCTCGAGACGATGGAGACGCCGACGACGTACAACCCGCTCGGCGCCAAGGGTCTCGGCGAGGCCGGCACGATCGGGTCGACGCCGGCCGTCCAGAACGCGGTCATCGATGCCGTAGCCCATCTGGGCGTCAGACACATCGACATGCCGACGACCTCGCGGCGGATCTGGGAAGCGATTCAGACCGCGACGACCAACGCGGAGGGACGGCTGTGATTCAGGTCGAGGTGACGGTGAACGGGGAGGCGCGCTCCGCGGAGGTCGAGCCGCGTCTGCTGCTGGTGCACTTCCTGCGCGACGTCTGTCGGTTGCGGGCGACGAACGTCGGGTGCGACACGACGTCGTGCGGTGCCTGCACGGTGTTGCTCGACGGTGTCTCGGTGAAGTCGTGCACGGTGCTCGCCGCCCAGGCCGACGGGCACGAGGTCGCGACGGTCGAAGGCCTGGCGCGCGAGGGCGAGCTGCATCCGGTGCAAGCCGCCTTTCGGGCCGAACACGGTTTGCAGTGCGGGTTCTGTACCCCCGGCATGGTGATGGCCAGTGTCGGATTGCTGCAGGCCAACCCGCACCCGACGGAGGAAGAGATCCGCATCGGCCTCGAGGGCAACCTGTGCCGGTGCACCGGCTACCACAACATCGTCCGGGCCGTCCTCGCCGCGGCGGAGGCCGAGGCATGATCCCGGCGCCGTTCGAGTACCTCCGAGCGCACGACGTGGCGCACGCCCTGGACCTGCTCCGCGAGCACGGCGATGAGGCCAAGCTTCTCGCCGGTGGCCACTCCCTGCTGCCGATGATGAAGCTGCGCCTGGCCCGCCCGACGGTGCTCATCGACATCGCCGAGCTAGCCGACCTCGACTACGTGCGGGTGGACGGCGACACATTGGCGGTCGGCGCCCTCGCGACTCACGCGCGGGTCGGCGAAGCGGAGCTGGTGCGGGCCGAAGCGCCGCTGATCGCCCACTCCGCGTCGTTGATCGGCGACCCGCAGGTACGCCACCGCGGCACGATCGGCGGATCGCTCGCGCACGCCGACCCGGCGGCCGACCTCCCGATGGCGGTGCTGGCGGCCGGGGCGACCCTCGTGCTCGAAGGTCCGGCCGGCCGCCGCGAAGTCGACGCCGATGATTTCTTCACCGGCTTCTTCACCACCGCGCTCGAGCCCGACGAGATCCTCGTCGAGATCCGCCTGCCGCGCCGCGCTGGTGAGCCGTGGGGCTACGAGAAGTTCGTGCGCCGCAGCAACGACTGGGCGATCGTGGGCGTGGCCACCGTCGCCGGCCGGGTCGCGCTCGCGAACATGGGGTCGGCCCCGTTGCGCGCCGCCGAGACCGAACGGGCCCTCGCCGCCGGTGCCGGCATCGACGCCGCCGCTGAGCTGGCGGCCGAGAACACCGATCCGGTCTCCGACCTGCACGCCGATCCGGCGTACCGGCGCCACCTTGCCCGCGTGTTGGTCGCTCGGGCGTTGTCGAGCGCCCCCGGCTGACCGGCGGCAGAACCGGGGCGGCGGCAACCGGCCGTTTCGGTGCTACGGATTTGCCTGGGCTGGGTGCACACTGAGCGTCGGCTCAGGAGGGGGTCCAATGGAGCAAGATCGCGATAAGTCTCCGCGCACCCGCCAGCCCCGCGACACCTGGCGCCGCAAGCCCAGCAGCTGGGACATCGCCCGCGAGGCGAACGTCTCCCAGTCAACGGTTTCGCGCGTGATCAACAACAGTCCGCGAATCAGCGAGGCGACGAGTCAACGCGTGAAGGACGCCATGACCCGGCTCGGCTATTCGCCCAATGCCGCGGCGCGAACGCTGATCACCGGGCGCAGCAATCTGATCGGCCTCGTGGTCTCGAACATCGCCAACCCGTTCTATCCCGAGGTGATCGAGGCAATCGTCGCGACCGCTGCGGACGAGGAATACAACGTGGTCTTGTGCAACACCCAGGAGAATCGGGAACTGCAGTCCGCCTATCTCGAGCTGCTGATCGAGCACCAGGTCGACGGCGCCATTCTCACCTCGTCCCTCCTCGACAGCGAGCGCACGCTGAGCGAGGTCGGGCTGGACCGCATCCCGTTGGTGATGGTCAACCGCACCGTCAACGACTTGTCGGTCGACTCCGTGCGGCTGGACAACGTCGAGGCCGGCCGCATCGTCGCGGCGCACTTCGTGAAGCTCGGGCACCGGTCGATCGGCTTCGTCGGTGGTCTGCCTGAGACGTCGACCAATGCGTCGCGGCTCGCCGGATTCCGGAGCGCGTTGACCGAACTCGGCGTCGACCTCGCACCCGAGCACGTGGTGCAAGGGTCCTTCACCCATGACAGCGGATACGAGTTGGCCGAGAAGCTCGTGGCGCTGCCCAACCGACCGACCGCGCTGTTCTGCGCGGACGATCTGATTGCGCTCGGCGTGATGGACGCGGTCTTGGATGCCGGCCTGCGCATCCCGGAGGACGTTGCCGTCGTGGGCGTCGACGACGTGCCCGCCGCCTCCTTGCGCCAGATCGCCCTGACGACGGTCCGCCAGCCCGCTGCGGAAATGGGTCGGCGGGCGGTCAAGCTGCTGATGGAACGGCTGCGCGGTGGCCCCGAGGGCGAGCCGATCGAGATCGTGCTCCGCCCGCGGTTGATCATCCGGCGAACGTGCGGTGGACTCGCCACGAACTAGGACGTGTCTCCAGTCCGGCG
>JAOPVG010000438.1 GCA_025966255.1 Jatrophihabitans sp. | reverse complement strand
GAGGTGTTGGCGCAGCGGCTTCGCCGCGGGTACGCGCAGGTCGGCGTCGACCGGTGCCGGGCCGACGATCACGCCGGGGTTGAGCAGGTTGGCCGGGTCGAAGAGCTGCTTCACCTCGGCGAAGGCCCCGATCGCGTCGGCCGAGTACATGTAGGGCAGCAGCTCACCGCGGGCTCGGCCGTCGCCGTGCTCACCCGACATCGAGCCGCCGTGCGAGCCGACGAGCTTGGCCGCGGCGACGACGAACTCGCGGAACTGCCCGGGCGCGGTGGACAGCGGGAAGTCGATGCGAGCGTGCACGCAGCCATCGCCGAAGTGCCCGTAGGCCAGGCCGTCCACACCGTGGTCGCGCAGGAGCGCCTCGAACTCACGCAGGTAGGCGCCGAGGTGCTCGGGCGGCACAGCGGCGTCCTCCCAGCCGGGCCAGGCCGGCTCGCCGGCCGGGGTGCGTCCACCCAGGCCCGCGCCGTCCTCGCGGATGCGCCACAGTGCGGTGGCCACCGGTCCGGTGACGATGGTGGAGTCGAGGCAGCCCGCGTCGGCCACCAGCTTCTCGGCGGCGGCGCGGGCCTCGGCCTCGGTGGCGCCGGCCGTCTCGACGAACAGCCAGCCGTCGCCGCGGGGCAGGTCAGGGACGGCAGCTGGTCCGCGGCGCCGGCGCACCACGTCGACGAGCCGCGCGTCCATGCCCTCTATGGCGACGACCTTGTGCGGCAGCAGCGCCGGCACGGCGTCGGCGGCGGCGGGCATGTCCGGGTAGCCGAGCACGCACAACGCGACGGCGACGGGCGATTCGACCAGACGCACGGTGGCGCCGAGCAGCACGCCGAGCGTGCCCTCCGTGCCGACGAGGAAGCGGGCGACGTCGCCGCCGTTCTCGGGCAGTAGGTGCTCGAGCGAGTAGCCGGACACCTGCCGGGTGAACCGCCCGAACTCGGTGCGGATCGTGGCGAGGTGGTTGCGCACGACGGCGTCCAGACCGGCGTAGATCGGGGCGGCCGGGCCCTTCGTGGGCAGCCCGTCCCGACCGACCCGGCGGGCGGTGAACCGCGTGCCGGTGGCGGTGAGGACGTCGAGATCGACGACGTTGTCGGAGGTGCGGCCGTACTTCATGGCCCGCGGGCCGCAGGCGTTGTTGCCGATCGACCCGCCGATCGTGGCCCGGGCGTGGGTCGACGGGTCGGGGCCGTAGCGCAGTCCGTGCGGCGCGGCCGCGGCGCTGATCGAGTCGAGGATCGCGCCCGGCTCCACGATCGCCGTCCTGGTGGCCGGATCGACGTCGAGCACGCGGTTCAGGTGCCGGGAGAAGTCGAGGACGATGCCGGGGCCGACGGCGTTGCCCGCGATCGAGGTGCCCCCGCCGCGCGAGGTCAGCGGTACGCCGTGGGCTGCCGCGACGGAGACCGCCGCCTCGACGTCATCGACGTCCCGCGGAAACGCGACGACCAACGGGACGACGCGGTAGTTCGAGGCGTCCGAGGAGTACTCCGCCCGGCGACGGGTGCCGTGGTCGGCCTCGGCGACGCCCGCCCGAGTCAGCGCGGCGGCGAGTTCGCGCGGCTCGACGGAGGTCACGTCACCATTCTCCCGCACCGCCTTCCGCGACTTGTCCGCGCGTCGTTGAGTGCGAGCGCCGCGACTGGCGGACAAGTCGCGATCAGGGGGCGAGGTACGGCGCCGGCGGCGTGCCGTCGAGGGCCAGCGCGACGGCCGCGCGCGCCGCTACCGGCCCGACCAGGTTGCCGGTCCCGTTGTAGCCGCCCACCGCAATCACGCCCGCGGCCACCTCAGTGCACAGCGGGCGGGCGTCCGCGGTGAAGCCCACCGACGCGGCCCACCGATGCGAGACGGCAACCGGCGCGCCGGCCATCCGACCCGCGATGCCGTCGAGATACCGCTGCACCTGCGGGGACGGCTCAACCGAACCCGTCCACTCTGCCTTGACGAACCGATCCCGGCCGCCGCCGACGTACAGCCGCCCGTCCGGACCCTGCTGCGCGTAGTCATATCCCCACCGGCCGTACACCGGGCACGGCAGCCGACCAGGCGCCACCGGCTCGGTCGCGAGCATCTGCAGCCGCGCCGTGCGCAGCCGGCGCGCCACCCGCGGCACCACCCGCCCGAGCTTGCCGTCGACGGCGACGATCACCACGCCCGCGCGGACGGCGCCGTGCTCGGTGCGCACCTCACCGGAGCGCACCCCCTCGACCCACGTCTGCTCGTGCAGCGACGCGCGGTGCTCGAGGCGGCCGGCGGTCTCCATCGCGCGGACGGCCGGATTCACCGCCGCGTCGTCGGGGAGGTAGATCCCCTGTCCGAGCGGGCCCGCGTAGGCCTCAACGGCTATGCCGTGCCGGCGCAGCGCAGCCGCGTGGGCGTCGCAGTCCTTGACCTCGACGTCGCGATCCGCCTGCTCGGCCTCGTCGCGCGGTTCGCCCGGCAGACCGGTCAGCCGGATCGAGCCGACACGCCGCACGATCCCCGGCCGCAGCGTGGCCTCCAGACGATCCAGCTCGGCCAGCGTCTCGCGGTACAGGTCCACCGCACAGCTGCCCCAGCGGTCCAGCGCATCGTGCAGGAACAGGGCGGGGCCGCCGATCAGGAAGCCACCGTTGCGCCCGGCCGCGCCGGCCGCCACCCGGCCCGCGTCCAGACCGATCACCGAGAGCCCGCGGTCGACGAGTTCCTCGACCGCCGCCAGGCCCGACGCCCCGAGACCGACCACGCACGCGTCGGCGCTGCGATCACCGGCCAGCGGCGGCAGGCCCGGCCAGCTTGCGACCGAGGGCGCGGCATCCCAGCCGACCCCGCTCATGCCCTCACTGCGTTCGGGCCGGCCGAGACGCGATGCCGCAGTTCGTTCCGCAAGCGTCGCTCATAGCACCTTGGACAGGAACGCCTTGGTCCGCTCGTGTTGCGGGTTGGCCAGCACCTCGCGGGGCTTGCCGGACTCGACGACGACGCCCGCGTCCATGAACACCATCTCGTCGGCGACCTCGCGGGCGAAGCCCATCTCGTGCGTGCCGACGACCATCGTCATGCCGCCCTTGGCCAGCTCCTTCATCACGTCGAGCACCTCGCCGACGAGCTCTGGGTCCAGCGCCGAGGTGGGCTCGTCGAAAAGCATCAGCTTCGGCTTCATGGCCAGCGCGCGCGCGATCGCCACCCGCTGCTGCTGACCACCGGACAACTCGGCCGGATAGGCCTTCTCCCGACCTGACAGGCCGACCTGCTTGAGCAGCGCGCGGGCCTCCTCGATCGCCTGCTGCTTCGGCACGCCCTTCACCTTGGTCGGGGCCTCGATGAGGTTCTGCATCACGGTCATGTGCGGGAAGAGGTTGAAGTGCTGGAACACCATCCCGACGTCCTCGCGCCGCTTGGCGATCTCGGACTCCCGCATCTCGTGCAGCTTGTTGCCCGCCCGCCGATACCCGACGAGGTGGCCGTCCACGAGCAGCCGGCCACCGTCGATCTTCTCGAGGTGGTTCACGCATCGGATGAACGTCGATTTCCCCGAACCGGACGGGCCGATGATGCACAGCACCTGCCCTGGGTCGACCTTGAGCGAGATGCCGCACAGCACCTCGACCGAGCCGAAGGACTTGCGCACTCCCTCGGCGAGCACGAGTGGTTCAGACACCGGCCGCCGCCTGAGCGCTGTCGTCGTGCCGCTGGGCCCGCAGCTTGGCGAGCAACCGTTGGCCCGGACGCTGTTGCTGCGTTGTCCGGCGGGTGCCCCGCCCGAACCGCCGCTCGAGGAAGTACTGCCCGATCGAGAGGATGGTGGTCATGATGAGGTACCAGATGCTGGCCACTACGAGCAGCGGGATCTGCAGGAACGTGGCCTGCGAATAGATCGTCTGCGCCGCACCGGTGAGGTCGTTGAGGCCGATGACGATGACGAGTGAGCTCGTCTTGAGCATCGAGATCGTCTCGTTGCCCGTCGGCGGGATGATCACCCGCATGGCCTGCGGCAGGATGACGCGGCGCAGCGCGAGCGTGCGTCCCATGCCCAGTGCGGCCGCCGCCTCGTGCTGGCCGGCGTTCACCGAGAGCAGACCGGCCCGGGCGATCTCCGACATGTACGCCGCTTCGTTCAGCCCCAGACCGAGCACCCCCGCGACGAACGGGGTGATCAGCGAGTTGGTGTCCCAGGTGTGGAACGTCGGGCCGAACGGGATGCCGATCGAGAGGTTCGAGAACAGGTAGGCGAAGGAGTACCAGAACAGCAGCTGGACGAGCACCGGCGTGCCGCGGAAGAACCACGCGTAGGCCCACGCCGTGGTGGACACCACCGGGTTCGGCGACATCCGCATCACCGCGAGAATGACGCCGAGCACGATGCCGATCAGCATCGCGAGACCGGTGAGCTCCAACGTCACCACGATGCCGCTGAGGATCTGGTGGTCAGTGAAGTAGCCCTGGACGTAGGACCACTGCCACGCCGGGTTCACGATCAGCGAGTGGATGAGCATCGCCGCCAGCAGGGCCACGACGGCGACGGCCACCCAGCGCAGCGGATGCCGAACGGGCACGACGACAAGATCCTCCGCCGCCGGCATCGGGTCCCGCGGCGTCGGATCCTTGGACAGCGGCACGGCCTTCTGGGTCATCGGAAGATTCGCGCCGTCAGAGCGCGCCGTTGATCTCGGATGTCGTGATGGCGCCGGTCTGCAGCTTCCACGTGTTGACGATCTTGGCGTACGTGCCGTTCTTGATCAGCTCCGTGAGCGCCTTGTGGAAGACATCGACTAGCGCGCTGCTCTTCTTGAACGCAATGCCGTACGGCGCCTCGTCAGTGGTGGCACCGGCGAGCTGGATCTGGCCGCCCTCGAGCGTGCCCTGGTAGATCACCACAGGCGTGTCACCGGTGAACGCGTCAGCCCGGCCGCCGACGACCGCAGAGTTGACGCCGGCCTGGTCGGGCAACAGCACCGGAATCGGCGCCTTCTTGCCGTTCTGGAGGCAGGTGCCCTTCAACGTGAGGGCGCCGCCGGCCTTCGTCGCGGTCAACGCGGTCGCCTGGATGGTGCCCTTCTCGGCGCCCACCCGGAGGCCACAGAGGTCAGCCTGCGACTTGATGTTCTTCGGGTTGCCCTTCTTGACCCCGATCGACGTACCCGCCTTGAAGTAGGTGACGAAGTCGTTGCCCTTCTCCCGATCCTTGTTGTCGGTGAAGGCGGACATTGCGAAGTCGAACCGACCGGCATTGATGCCGGCCAGGATGCCGTCGAACTGGGCCTTCTTGATCG
>JAOPVG010000419.1 GCA_025966255.1 Jatrophihabitans sp. | reverse complement strand
GGATGCACGCACATTCCGTGGACACGCGCCACCGAGCCGTCGATCGGCGCGGTGCCCAAAGCTCGTCGAAGCGTCGAGAGACGCGCAGATCAGGCCGTACGTTCGCGACGTCTCCGACTTGATTCTGCGCGCAAATCGATCCGCTGATTGCCGATGTGCGGTAGACGCTCATGAGGGATAGTTGGGTGATCGGTCGCGCTGGATGGTGGATTAGCTATTACTGCCCGGAGATGTCTTAGTGCGCTTGCTCAACCACGACCGCGTTGATGCGAACGCGCATCCGGCACCGCGGCTTGTGGCGTGGTCGGACGCGGCGAGGCCACTGTCACCCCTCAGTCCTTCTGCTCCGGCGCATTGATGTCGCCACCCTCAATTCCGTAGCCGGCACTGTCGAGCATCCGGCGCAGGTCAACAACCATCTGAGTGTCGATGTCCTTATCCGCAGGAGGGTCAAGGAATTCGGTCTCAGATCCGACCGTAACCGCCAACTTTCCATCCTTGCGCTCATCGACCGTGCCGACGGCCGCTAGCAAGGAGACCACGGCATGCCATTCGATGTTGTGGCCTGCAGGATGCTGGAACAACTGGCGCAGCGTGTTGCGGTGATGGTTGTTCAGATGCACCGGCTCTGACGACGATGACATCGATGCTCCTTTGCCCTTTCCAACACAGTAGCCCGCGGCCGGCGTCCACGGGTCGGGGCGAATGAAGATCGAATACTCGGCGACGACAACACCCAACCAGTCGGTGTTGCGATCACCGCAGGAACCCAAGGATCCTCTTACGAGACCCGGGGCGGGACTCGACTGCGCACGACTCAGCACGCATAGCGACAGGTTCCCACCCAGCCAGGAATATGGACGCCCGCGCCCTATTCGGCGATCCGGACGACCTGCGTGATCACGCCGCCGTGAACTGCACTGCGTCGGCGTTGACCGTCTGTAGCCAGTCCAAGTTCGCGTCGGAGCCGTCGATCGGCGCGGGCGAACACTTGACGGCAAGGGATGCGCGTTATAGCGACAGATCAATCGCCCAGGGGCAGCCGGAGACATGTTGTGGTTGGCGCACCTTGACCACTTCATTGGGCGGTATTAACGGGACAGAGTGACGATCCGGCACTCACTCACGCCGACGATCGTGACCGTTGACCCGGGTCATGGTTCGGCTGACGGGCGGCTGAGGTTGTGGGGTGGGGAACTGCTTGTGGGGCTCAAGAACCTCGGCCCGGGTAGTGAGGCGACACGGCGGTACTCATTGATCAGGCCGTCGAGGACCTGCGTTCGCCGGACCACGCCCGTGGCGCACGATGGTTCGATCGCGCCCGCATCGATCGGCGATCGCTGCTCGAGAGCACGGTGCGGGCGATGAGAGTTGTAGTGGGTCTCGTAGTCGGCTAGCACTCGCGCCAAGTGCCGCTCGCTGAAGATCAGCATACGGTCCAGGCACTCACGGCGGATCGTGCTGACCCACCGCTCGGCGTAAGCGTTCGCCTTCGGGGCGCGCGGCGGACTGCGTAGCACCATGATGCCCATGTCGGCGAACACGGTGTCGAAGCTCGCGGTGAACTTGGTGTCCCGATCACGGATGAGGAACCGGACGCCGTCTGCCCGCTCTCCCAAAGCGAGCATGAGGTTGCGGGCCTGCTGGGTCGCCCACTCCCCCGTCGGATGCCGCGTCACCCCGAGGATGTGGACGCGTCGAGTGCCGATCTCAACGACGAAGAAGACGTAGATCCGGCGGAGCAGGACGGTGTCGACGGTGAAGAAGTCACACGCCAGCATCGTCTTTGCCTGGGCGCGGCAGAACTCCCGCCAGCTTGGCCCTATCCGGCGCGGTGCAGGATCGAGCCCGGCGTCGTGGAGGACGTTCCAGACCGTCGCCGCAGCCACGCGATAGCCGAGGCCAACGAGTTCGCCGTAGATGGGCCGATGTCCCCACCCCGGGTTCTCCCGGGCGAGGCGGACCACCAGCTCCCGGATGACGGCCGCGGTACGCGGGCGACCTCCAGCTAGCTTCGCCTTCGGCGGATAGGTCCAGTGCCGAGCAACCAACTGCCGATGCCAACGCAACAGCGTTGCAGGCGTCACTATCCTCGCCCGCAACACCTCGCGCGGCAGCACCCGGGCAAGCGCGGCCAGCACAAGCCGGTCCTTCGGCTCCAACCGCGGACGATTCACCTGCCGGCGCAGTACCGCCACTTCATGCCGCAGCACCAGCAGCTCGACATCCTTCGCCGACTCGCCACGACCGCGCGCCACGACCAAAGCGATCAGCACCCGGAAGGCCGCGTACAGAACAGAGAACAGCACCCGAATGATCATGCCGAACTACGATCAGACCGCCGATCCGAGATTCTTGAGCCCCACAGGCCCGGGAGTGGCTTGTCCGAAGAGCTGGCGTTGCGGGGTGAGAGCTGGCCGCGCTGGATGCAGAGTCGTTCCCCGTTTGCCCTCCCGGGTCCTTCGTCGATAGTCGGTGCGCGTCGTTGAGCATGCGTGTGTAGAGGCTGTCGCTGATCTTGCGTTTCAGCGCGCGCAGCGCGCTCTTGCCGGTCATCCCTTCGGCGAGCTTCTTGTCGTAGTAGGCGCGGCCTTCGGTGTCGCGGTAGCGGATCTGGGAGACCGCGACCATGTGGATCGCGTGGTTGAGCTGCCGGTTCCCGCGGCGGGAGAGCCGGTAGATCTTGCGGTTACCCGAGGAGACCTCGATCGGTGCGGTGCCGTTGTAGGAGGCGAAGTGGTCGCGGTCGGCGAAGCGGTGGATGTCGCGGACGTAGCCGAGCACCGCGCCGGCGATGATCGGCCCGACGCCCCGGATGTCGGTGATGGAGGTGCCCGAGGCGGCAACGGCTCGAGCGGCGCGGGCTCGGGCGTCGCGCCGCCGCGCGTCGAGGCGTTGCAGATCGGTGATCATTTCGCGGGCAAGGTCGAGTTTCGCTTGTGCGATAACGGTTTGCGGCGTGACGCGGTCGAGGATGGCGACCGCGTGTGCGACCGTCAACTTCTTGGCGAAGCCGCCGGGGACCAGCTCGCACAACACGGCGTGCAGCCGGCACAGCAGCTGGGTCCGCAGCCGTCCCAGGTCGTGGTAGCGACGTGACCAGATCCGCATCACCTCGGTGTGGTCCTCGGCGGTGAGCTCGGCCAGTTCGCGGGCACGCAGTGCGGCCACGGCGACCGAGCGGGCGTCGTTCGGGTCGTTCTTGTTGATCTGCCCGGTGTTGAGTAGGCGTACCCGTGCGGCGAGCTTGAGTGGCACGTCGAGCACCCGCTCGCCCGCGCCGAGCAGTTGCTGGCTCAGCAACTGCCCGAGGCCACGGGCACCCTCGACCGCCCAGGTCCGCTGCGGCCAGTCCGCAGCCCAGCTCAGCAGGACCTGCACCTGCTTCGCGGACGCGCGCACGCGAACCTGCCCGACGCGCTGCTCACGCTCATCGAGCGCGTAGGCCGTGTGCGACCCCTTGTGCGGATCGATACCGATCATCACACCAGCCATGTCGATCACCTCCACCATGGATTAGCCAGTGGAACGACCGCGGCGGGCACGTCTGAAATCAGGATCGTCATTGGCACTCGCGCGCCTCTTTAGAGCCACACCGCGGATGAGACGCAACGAGCTGACATCTCGTTAACAAGCCAGACCACGAGGTCGGCAGACGGTTCGGGAATCCAGCCCGTTGCACCCCACGGACGCTACGAGCCGAAGCCGCGTCCACCCAACATCTTCATTCAGACGGCTCGCGAGTGCGTTGCTCGTCGTTTGACCTTCGGCGTTCGGGAACCATCCGGTTGATGGCTGCTGTCCCAATCCGATGGTGAAAAGGCCGTCGCACGGGAAGCTCGCTGTCGACGCGAGTCACTGGGCGGGTTGGGTGATCTCGACGAGGGCGAGCGTGACGTTGTCGGCAGCCCCGGCCTCGATCGCTGCCCGCCATAGCTCGAAGGCTGCTCGACTGCCGTCGTGGCTGCGAAGCAGGGCGGTGATCGTCTCGTCGTCGACGGCGTCGGTGAGTCCATCGGTGCAGATCAGGTAGCGCGCCGGTCCGGCGAGCGGCCAGGTGCTGAGGTGCGGCTCGATCGCTTCGGCGTCCAGGCGGCCGCCGAGGCACTGGGTGAGCACCGGGCTGCGGTGCTGGCCCGGAGACGGCGGCTCGTTGTCGTCGACGCTGAGCTGGGCCAGGCGGGTGTCGTCGAGGCGGTAGACCCGGCTGTCGCCGACATTGAACACGATCACCGCCGAATCGATGATCACGACGCCGGCGATCGTGGTGCCCATCGCGATGCGCTCGGGATCTCGCGCCGCCTCGCTGTACATCAGTTCGTTGCACGCGCCGATCGTTTCGCGGACCGCCGCCTCGCCGGTCAGGCTCGGCCCTGCCCACGCCATGTGTTGGACCGCGAGCGAGCTGGCCTGTTCACCTGCCGGGTGCCCGCCCAGACCGTCGGCGACCGCGACCACGAGCGGATCGTCAATCGGGAAGTAGATCGTCTGCGGGGTCAGCGTGGTCGCGGCACACAGTGTCCACGGCCCAGCGACGAGGCTGTCTTCATTGTGATCGCGGACCAGCCCGTCGTGGCTGAGCCCGGTCACCGCCGCATACGGCATCTCCGCCACCAAACAAGCCTGCCACGACAACCCCACGACCGAGATCGCCCGACCTGCGTGCAACCAGCAAGCGAATGAGAACCCGACCGTAGAACGGCGTGATACCCGCGGTCTGCGTCATCACCCCGCGTGATCAGGCAGATCAAGGTGATCGCCGATTGTTCCGACCTTGGGGTTATTCCGACGTGGCGCTGGAACGCCTGCGGGGTAAGGGGATCCGCCTGTTTGGGTCGGGATAATCGCGCACTTGGGCTGATGCTTCCTCCATCCATTCCGGGAGAAGGAGGAGCAGATGCCATAGATCGCGTGCTCGAGCCACATCATCGCTGCGATTCGGCGTTCACTGGTAATCGGACACCGACGTTCCCGGGACGGTGTAGAAGGTGACCGTAGATGGACGCGGTCGAGTCGGCAGGCGGCTGGCGACGTCATCGAGTGACGTCGTGGGCATTGGCCGTGGCGCTGGTCATGACGGCGGCCGGATGCGGCTCGGCACCCGGCAGCGTCGGGGCGAGGCACACTCCGACCCGGGCGCCGTCCAGCACATTCGCACCGAGTCCTACGCCGCCGCCGGCATGGTGCCGGGCCCGGGGCTGCCGGGCACGGCAAACCATTGACCTGACACAGGGCTGGACGGTGCGGTTGTGGCTCGGCGCTGACCAACAGAACTATGACAGCCGCCCGGTCGTTGAACTCCTGCGCGAACGAGTGGCCGTGCAGTGGTGGATCTCACCGCAGGGCGACGGCTGGAACGGATCACTGACCTGCCTGACCGGCGGGCCGGAACCGGACTGCGACCTGATCGACAGCCTCGGCATGCACGCCGATGTCACGGAGATGCTGATCCTGCGCGCCGGGCGTTTGGTCCACCCGGCCGCGCCGAGGCGATCACCAACTCGGTCGGAATGCGGGCCGCCGACCTCAACCGCGACGGTTACCTCGACGTCATCGGCACCAGCAACGACTACCTGCCCAATTTCGCACAAGGTCACGACTACTGGCAGACGTTCCGCTACCACGACGGCCGGCTCACCGTGACCGGCTGCGCCCGGCAGCTCAAGAATGTCCCGGCGCCGACCCGCCTGCTCACCGGTACCTGTCCCGGCAGCTGAGCCGACCACAGCCAGCCACGCCGAATCGCCCGCGACCCAATGCGGCGAGTCCGCGCAAAGCACTCGCGAGCCGTGTGTTCCGCGCGCCCGCCGCCCTGCTCATCAGCTCTACCGCAGGGCGCAGTGCCTTCCCGCGCCGGCTTTGAACCTCGTGACCGTTCTATGTTGTGGGCGATGGTTGTGGGCGATGCCTGCGTCTTAGCCTGCGCACCGTCAGCGGTGAATGACACATACGCGGCGTCGAGCAGGCTCGCTCAGCCGCACTGCGCTGACGGGGCCCGACGGCTTCCGTAGCTCAGCCCGCAGCTGGGCCCGAGACGTTGTCGGTGCGGTATTGCTGCATCGCGGTGACCTTGCCGTCCGCGACGGTGATGCGAGTCGCGACGGGAAACGGCTGGGGTCCGTCGGAGTCGATGCGTGTGGTCGAGGAGACGATGAAGGTGTGCTCGTCCACGTGCTCGATGGTCACCGGGTAGGCAGCGTTCCCCTCGGCCTGCCGCCGCCGCAGCAACCACATCACCTCCTCCCATCCGACGCAGTCCCAGTCGCCGGGCGCCACCGAGCGCAAGGTGACCGCCGGGTCGAGGACGGCCTCAAGCCTGTCCAGCTCGCCCGCGCTCCAGGCGTGCAGCCCACGCTCGATCAGCTCGTCGGTCGCGCTGCGCATCGTCGGCCCCTTTTCCGAGGTGTCTGTGGAGACATCATGCGCGCCCGATCACGGCAGCGCTTCCTTTGCCGCAAGCCTTGCCTCGGCTCGCGTCGAAGGCAGCGTGCCGGTGCCCTGGTCGCGCTCCAACCTCGCAGACCCGATAGCCGCAACAGCGACCGTCTTCGTCGGCCACAACGACACCTCCGTCCGAACGAGCGCGCCGAACGACCAGGCCGCCGACCTGAGCGCCGGCCACATCGGCAATCGTCCCCGCTCGCTCACACCCTCGGCTTCGTGGCCCCTAGTGCGACGCTCGACCTCGTCATCGCCGCGCTCGTCGTCGGCTACCTCGTCGCTGTCGACGCGACGAAGACGATCGTGTTCGACCGGCCAACCGCACGGCACGGCACCGCCCACATCCAGCGACCGACATCGCGCCGGCTTTCACGTTTCACCGACCGCAGCCGAGCCATCTCCTGACCGTCGACCACCCGGTGCCTGAGCTGCTCAGCCGCCGCATCCTTGGAAAGATAGGTGGGGTCGCGTTGCGCCTGTCCTGAGTCGATCCGACGGTCGTTGCCAGTCCGGGATGCGGACTGGGCGGCCGTCGGAGCTTCAGGTGAAGCGCAGCGCAGTGACTTGCGTGATCGAGAACGTCACGGTGCCTTCGTGCACGATCGGCAGGTCCCCAATCCACTGCTCGACCTCAACGTGGTCCGGTGCGGAAAGAACCATGAACACCCGCTGGCCCGCCGCATCGAGGTACCCCGACTGCAAGAACCCAGAATCCATCATCGGACCGAGCCACGCTGCGGCCACGGTGTGTTCGGTTCCTTCCACTGTCGATTGATACGACCCTCGGCGATGAACAACATGGCAACCTCTCAGAGCTCGCTGTGCCTCACCAGGGTCCGCCACCCATTGCGTCGGCGATCCGATCGATGCTGAGCCCAAATCGGAGAAGCAGGTCGCTATCTCTATCGAGGTCGACAACCTCCGGCAGAACACGTCGTGCCTCCGGTATCCGATCCGACATGCCAATGCGCCTCATGACGTCTTCGATCTGGTCCCGCGATCGCAGCGGCCCAGCGCCGCGCTCATGTCCGGTCATGCCATGACCATAGGCCCAGGCGGCCAATCGGGCGCGCGCTTGAGTCAACCGGCTTCAGCCCGAAATCAACCACCTCAAACGGCCACCTCGGACGGCGCCCCAGGGACGATCGTCCCGGCCGCGGCGGCCCACACCGCGTCGCTCTCGTACGCCGACACACATGCACCCGCAACGCGCGAACCCGGCTCGAACCGTCGATCAACGTCTCGGACCGCCAATCAGCGGTCCGCCCGGTGCTTCCTGTTGATCCCCAGCAGAATTCGGCGCCCTACGCGGCAGCAGCAGCCAGACCTGGTGCCCGCCACCATGACGCATGCCGCTCGAGACACCCTGATTCTCAGGTCACGCACCTGATCCGCTTCCGACAACCGTGCTAGCCGGCGTCCCGGACGATCTTCGCGCACTCATCGAGGGCGTCCCCAGCATGCCGATCAAAGGGGCGGTCGGGCCACACGCGGACCGCCGCCCCACACACCGCGTATCCAGTGACACCTCCACGCGCGTTGACCTGTGATCCGGTGTCCACGGCACGCACAAGCCGGTCGGCTGCGGAACGTCGGCGAGCATCTGCTCTATGGCCGCTGCCCTGCTGGCCGGGTCGGCGACGCTTGCCGGCATGGCGTCGAGCCGGGTGTCGACGTCCACCCGGTGCAGGGTGGTGGCGATCGCGAGGAAGTCGGCCTCGCTCGGGAAGACGCCGCGGGCGTCAAGTGCCTGGTCGCCGACCGACCAGATGCCTCGAGCTCATTGGCGCCGTAGGCGCCGAGCCAGGCGTGGGCTCCGTCTCGTTCTGGGCGTTACCGAGCGGCGTCATGTCAGCCTTGTCGCTGTCCTTCGAGTTCGCGCCGCCGACCCAGTACAACTCAAACGACTGGGTTCGGGCAGCGAAGCTCATTTCGCCGGTCTGCTCGTCCTGCTCATCGGCGCGGGTAACACGCCACCCATCTGCGCCGAGGAGCAGACGCGGGGAACGCTTAGCGAACCGGACAATCTCGGCGCCGTAGGCGCGGTCATTCGACGACGGGTGCGCGAGCGTGAAACCAAATGGAATCGCGGCCGCGACAACCGCGGCCGCAGCGAGCACCACCGAGCGCAGTACGCGCCGGCGCCCGGAAAGGGCGGTGGACGGTCGCGATATCGAGTTCCCTGAGCGACGAAGCGGACGGGGAGATGCCCGCCCGGTGCACGACGTCGCTGCCCTGCCCCCGCCGCGACCCGATTTGTGTGCCCGACTCGTGCCCGACTCGTGTGCGTGACTTCGTGCCCGGTGATGAGTTCATGTACGTCTTCAAGGGCGGACCGAAAGCGGGCCGCCGGGCCCGCCGATCGGCCGGCCCGGCGGGGCGCGGACAAGATAACCGGGCCGCCAGTAACCGGCGAACATCACCAGTACCAACGGCCCGCGTCGTCGGCCAGCTCGACGCTCACGGCAGGACAAGCCAGGGCGCGCCTCCGGCCGCGGCGTTCGCTAATGGTGACGCGCCGCGGCTCATTCCAGCTCCACCGAGTGGAAATCCAGCCAGTACTGTTCGATCCCGCGCACCGTGGCCGTCCCTGCTGAGACGGCCTCCAAACGGCGAGCGGCGGCCACACCACGTGCGGCGACCAGCGCCTGGCCGTCACGCCAGATGGTCTCGACGACTGCCCGGCCGCTCTGACGGTCCACAAACAGAACACCGGTGCAGAACCCGTCACTGGCGGCCAGCGGCCCAGCGGCATCGCCATACGCCGCAAGCACCTCATCCACGCCCGTCGGCGCAGCGTCGAAGCGAGTCAAGCTGACCGCGGCTCCTGGACGTGCCGGAGCGACGTGCACGAACCTCGCGACCTCGTAATGCTCGATCGATACGGTGGCGCCGAAGAACGCGGCGTCGTGAACGGGGCGGACGAAGGTCGCGTCATTCGACCGCATCTGCTTCTCGGTGGCCCAGTACGCCTCGACCAGCGCGACGCCCAGATCACTGTTGACGAGCACCGACATGCCCCGACTTCCCGGCTGATGGGTGAAATCCATCCTGACGTCATGCTCGTAGTGGCTGATCACCTCGCCGAGCCGCGCCGGATCCGCCGTATGAAGCGTCAAACGTGCGTACACGGCGCAAGCCTCCACCCGATCGAACCGACCCCACCGACGCTTCCTCGCGGACGACCGCGTGTCAACCGACGTGCGAGCGCCGAGCCGACCGGCTCGCGCAGGCGGACCGCCGGGTCGCGCAACACCCGCTGCACCAAGGCAGAAGCACGCTCTCACCACCAACCAAGGCGCGCCAGCGCGCGCTCACCCATCGCACCACGCACCAGACGCGGAGACACCCAGCCCTGCCGCCACGACGTCCGCCGCACCTGGACCACCACGAGTGCCGCGACCCTGCGCCCGGTACCACGGCCATCCTCCCGGTAAAGGGCGCCTCCGGCGTCGCGCTGCGATCGGCTCCGCCGACCCTTGACCCGGAGCCTCCATGTCCGCGGTCCCCTCGCATCGCCGGGCAGGTACGAGGACCGGCCCGGCACACCGACCGGAGGATGAACATGTCTGGTCAGTACGGCGACGCGCGCCCCAACAGTGTCAACACGGCCCTGACACGAAACCGCCGATCGTGGCCGCGTGTCGAGCACGACGACTACGCCGCCTACGTCCGCCGCATCGCAGCCGGGACGTCGAGTGCCCACGCGATCTCGTCTCGCCGGCCGCCGAAGTTGACCGGCCTACCGACGCCGCTGCCGCGGGTCTGCGTCGGGTCGGATTCTCGTGGACAGAGATAGCCAGCCGCCTCGGCATCACCCGCCAGGCGGGCCCAGCAGGATGCGTAGAGGCCTTCGGCCTGCGGCTGCTCGTCAACGGGGGCGTGTCCCTCGAGCGGCTGATCACACCCCGGTGAACGCGCGTCCCCACGGTCGGTACCCGGCAAGGCATCGACCATCTGGCAACCGCACAGAATGCCGCGACCCGACTCGCCTGATGCGCTTCGTACGCCGGGCAATATTCGGCAACTTGCGGGTGATCGGAGATCACCGCGCCGCAAGCGGCTCCTATAACGCTTGATACACGGGTGATCGTCGCTGAAACTGGCTGACGAGGATGCCCAGAAGATCACCCGTGTATCAGACGATAGCGAGCAACTGCGACGCGCCAACCGAGTCGGCGCCCGGCGGTCTGCAGGCAGGTCGCTAGCCTGTGCGTATGGCGAAGAAGGTCGAGACCATCGTGACGTTGACCGACGATCTAGACGGATCGAAGGCCGACCGAACCCTCGCGTTCGGATACGACGGCGCCAGCTACGAAATCGACCTGAGCAAGAAGAACGCCACCGCCCTGGCGAAGGCACTGGCCCCCTACCTGGCCGCCGCTCGCAAGGTGCCCGCCCGAGCTCGCCGCGCCAATGGCGGCGGCCGCGCATCGACCGGACGCCGCACCGATCTGGGCACCGTTCGCCAGTGGGCACGCCGCAACGGCCACGACATCGCCGACCGCGGTCGCATACCC
>JAOPVG010000380.1 GCA_025966255.1 Jatrophihabitans sp. | reverse complement strand
TGAACACCCCAGGCCTTACGGACGGACCGCGAACGGACCCGGGCTGTCCGACCGGGTGATCAAACGACTGCTGTGCTCCGGACGCATCCGCCCAGCCCGACTGCGACGGCAGCCAGCTCGACCTCGGCCGCTCCCACCTACGGCGCCCACCTCGACCACCACTACGCCATCATCGGTCTCGCCCAACGACTCACCGAACCACGCTCGCGCCGGTCCATGCGTGCCAACTGCTGTCCCGACGGCGGTCTCGACGCCCTCGACTTCGGCCATACTGGCGCCATGTCGCCGGGCCGGGCGGACGATGGCGCGGGGGGCCTTATCGAGGGCATCCTGCAACGCGCCGACTCCGCGACGCCTCCAGGCGATGTCGCCTCGGAACTCCTGACCTTCCTGTTTGCCGATATCCGCGGCTATACGAGGTTCACCCAGGAACGAGGCGATGAGGCCGCTGCGGAACTGACCGCGAAGTTCGGGTCCATCGTCCGCGATCTCGTCGCTCGCTTCGGCGGGACCGTCTTCGAGCTTCGCGGCGACGAGGCGATGTGCGTGTTCGCCTCACCGCGCCAGACGTTCCGTCTCGCGGTCGCGCTCCAAGAGCGATTTGTCGATGAGACGACTGCCGACCCCACTCGCCCGATGACGGTCGGCATCGGCATCGACGCCGGCGAAGCAGTCCGCGGGCCGGACGGGTACCGCGGAGGCGCGTTGAATCTTGCCGCCCGACTCTGCGCGCGGGCGAAGGCCGGCGAGATCCTCGCCAGCCCCGAGGTCGCCCATCTGGCCGGAGCGATCGACGGCATCCGCTACGTCGTCCTCGACCGCATCACGCTGAAGGGTCTCGACCAACCTGTCCGGCCGGTGCGAATAATCCCGGTCGGCGACGACCTGGCCCGCCGGCTCGCCTCGGTGCTCGCCGCGGCGGTCGCGCCCGAGACCCGTAGTAGGTCACTGCGATGGTTGCCCCGGCCCCTGGCCACCCGACCGCGAGCCACGCTGGCCGGTGCGATAGCTCTGGCGGCAATCGTCGTCACGACCGTTGTCGTCATCGTCCAGCGCGATCGCGGCGCGCCGAGACTGAGCGGGCTCAACGAGAATTCGGTCGGCATCGTGGATCCCGGCAACGGACGCCTTATCGGCCAGGTTGGAGTCGGCGCAGACCCGGTCGCGGCGGCCGCCGGGTTCGGCTCGGTCTGGACGGCCAACACCGATGACGACAGCGTGTCGCGGGTCGACACCGCGACACACCAGGTCCGCACGATCGGGGTGGGCGCCGCACCGTCCGCGATCGCGGTCGGGGCCGGCGCGGTGTGGGTGGCCAACAGCAACGCCGGCACGGTCACCCGGATCGACCCGCAATCCAACACGCCTCAGGACCCCATCACGGTCGGCAACGGGCCGGCTGGTGTCGCCGTCGGCCACGGCTCGGTGTGGGTCACGAACAGCCGCGACGCCACCGTGTCCCGCATCGATCCCGCATTGAACCGGGAAGTCGAGGTGATCGACGTCGGTGATACGCCGAGAGGCATAAGTGTCGGCGCCGACGTGTGGGTCGCCAACTCGGTCTCCAACAGCGTTTCCAAGATCAACGGAAGCGGTCGCACCCACGTCGCCGCTGCCTCCATCAACGTCGGCCGCGGGCCGCTCGGCATCGCGGTCGTCGGTGACACGGTCTGGGTGACGAATGCCCTTGACGGCAACGTCTCCCGGATCCCGACGAACGGAACCTCGCCCGTCGACACAGTCCGGGTCGGATCCGAACCGGCCCAGCTCGCTGCCGTCGACAATCACGTTTGGATCGCCATTCAGGCGGCCAAACGGATCGCCGAGGTCGGCTCCGACACCTCACGCGTCGACCGCGTGGTCACGCTCGGGCCAGTCCCCGGCGGCGCGGTCGCTGCCGCGGGAAAGCTCTGGGTGACGACGACAACCGACCCGGCGCTGCACCGCGGCGGTGTGCTCCGAATACGGGGCCACGATGTGAAGTCCATCGACCCGACCTATGGTGCGTCGGTTGAGCAGGCAGAGTTGCTCGGCGGCAGCTACGACGGGCTGGTCGGCTTCCGCCACGCGGCCGGCGTCGACGGCACGGCGCTGGTGCCGGACCTTGCCACCTCACTGCCCAGCCCGACCAACCGCGGGCGCACGTACACCTTCCAGCTTCGGCCCGGCATCCGATGGTCCACCGGGCGGCCCGTCACGGTGGCCGACGTGCGGCGCGGCATCGAACGCGCGATCGTCTGGCCGAACAGCGGGCTGGCGCCACAGATAGTCGGCGGACGAGACTGCCGGCCCCAGCGGTGCGACGTCACGGGAGTCACCGTCGACCCGGCTACGCGCAGCGTGCAGATCGACCTCGTCCAGCCGAACGAGAACTTCCTCAACGACGTGGCCGCGGCCGTCGCGGTACCCGCCGCCACGCCGATCGGCGAGCAGATGTCGCGCATCGTTGCCGCAACCGGCCCGTACCAGGTGGAGAGCTACCAGCCGCAAAAGCTGGTCGTCCTCACGCGCAACCGATACTTCCGCGAATGGTCTGTGATCGTCCAGCCCGACGGCCTTCCCGACCGCATCGAGTGGCACGTCGACCTGAGCACCAAGCCTGACAACGCCCTGGCCGCCGTCGCCTCCGGGAGCGCTGACTGGACCGACGCCCGGTTCGCCCGCGAACCGGGCGCAGTACAAGCCAGCTTTGGCCCGCGGCTGCACGTCACGCCGTCGCTGACCATGCACGGCCTCTTCCTCAACACCCGGATCCCTCCGTTCGACGACGTGCGCGTCCGGCGGGCACTCGCGTACGCCCTCGACCGCGCAGCGGTCGCGAGATCGTGGTCCACCCCCGGCGTCATCACCTGCCAGTTTCTGCCGCCGAACTACCCCGGATACCGGCCTTACTGCCCGTACACGCTCAACGCCGGAGATAGGCAGACCTGGACGTCGCCGGACGTACCTGCGGCGGAGGAGTTGGTCAAAAAGGTGGGGAAGCGCGGCATCACCGTCAACGTCTACGCGGACAGCGACACGAAGGCCGCGGCGTTCGGTCCGGTCGTCACCGCCTTGCGCCACCTCGGGTACCAGGCGCGCGAAACCGTATACCGGAAGCCGGACTACTTCGAGCACGTCGCCGACACTCGCAACAGCGTCCAGGCCGGGTTCTTCGGCTGGGTCTCCGGCGGCGGGACCGCGGCGCCGTACTTCGCCTTATGGGGCTGCGACAGCTTCACCGTGGGCGACCCCAACAATCTCAACCCCGCAGGATTCTGCGATCCAGCGATCGATGGGCTGCGGCGCACGGCCGAGAAGGTCCAAGCGTCCTCATCCGCTGCCGCGAACCCGCTGTGGGCGAAGATTGACCGGCTGCTGGTCAACGCGGCGCCCTGGATTCCGCTGGTGCACCCGAAGTGGATCGACGTGGTGTCGAAGCGGGTGCATGACTACAAGCGCAATCCGTTCATCGGTGTCCTGTTCGACCAGATGTGGGTCCGCTGATGCAATGGCCGCTGCTGGAATCGCTGCCGACCGACGACCGGGCGCGGATCCTCGACTCGGCGCGGCGACGGCACTTCAAGCGCGGCGAGACGGTATTCCACGAAGGCGACGAGGGCGACAGCCTGCACCTCGTGGAAACCGGCACGTTCGCGGTGCAGGTGTCGGCACCGGCCGGCGAGCGGGCAACGATCAACGTGCTTTCCCCCGGCGATTTCTTCGGTGAGCTCTCCTTGCTGCAGAGGCCGCAGAGCTCGCAGACTCCGCGACGGTCGGCAACGGTGTTCGCGCTGGCCCCTGCGCAGACGCTCGCGCTTGCGGGGTCGGCGTTCACCGCGCTGCGCAACGCGCACCCGTCGGTGGAACATCTCGTCGTCGCGGCGCTGGCGCATCGGGTGGAACAACTCAGCAATCGGCTGCTCGAAGCGCTGTACATCGGCGTCGACCGCCGCGTATACCTGCGCCTCATCGAGCTGGCCGAGATTTACCGCAAGCCGCCGTCGGACACGGTCATCCCACTGTCCCAAGGCGATCTCGCGACAATGGCCGGCGCGTCTCGGCCGACGGTCAATCAGGTGCTCCAGAAGCTTGTGTCTCGAGCGATCGTCTCCCTCGATCGGCGCCAGATCACGATCCTCGATCTGCCGGCCCTGCGGGCTGCAGCGCCGGACGTGGGACCCCCCGCTTGGGATCGCTGAGCTTCCCCACACCTCGCACCGCCAGCTGGCGAAGCGTCAGGGATCCGACGCAACCAGTGTCACGAGGCCGACAGTCGCGCGACACAGCCGGCGTGATGCTTGCCCGGAAGCAGGAATCGACGGGAATGCGATTCCATCACCAGCCACCGGCGCCAGCACGAAAGGGCGAAAATCATGACCACCTTCGGACACCACCTCACCACCCGATCGATCCGATCGATCCGTCACACGACCCGCCAGGTGTGGGCTGCTATCGCGGTGTTGGTCCTCGCCGGCGTCATCACGGTGATCGTCGTGATGAACTCGAGCAGCACCCAGCACGCACAGCAGGTGCCGCCTCGGGTCGGCACGGTCCAGCCGGATCAGGGCCAGGCCGCCCCGATCGACTGCCGCCCGACCAACGTCGTCCACCCCTGCTGATCGTCATCGCGAGGGCCGCCGCCCATCATCGGGCGGCGGCCCTTCGCTGCGTCTGGTGGACCAGCAGCATGTACTTCGTCATCTCTCCCCATCGCGCTAGGCGGACGGATCGAATGACACGATCCCCGAGAGATACGACGAAGCAGTGCCGCCGATCTGGACAGCAACCGCCGCAGCGCTCAGTGCCCTTGAAAGGCGTCGGTCAACCACCAGGAGCCGCCGTCGTTGCTGACCTTGGCGTCCAGAAGCAAGGAGGCTGTCCGCGGTCCCGCCAGCCAGCGATCCAGTATGTCGAGGTCGGCGACGGTGCGCACCG
>JAOPVG010000339.1 GCA_025966255.1 Jatrophihabitans sp. | reverse complement strand
TGCGTTCCCCGATCCGTATCGCAGCCCCGCAGCCCTGATACAGATCCGAAACGACCACCTACAGCCCCGCCCGGAGATCCGATTTCTGGACGCACCAGGTGGGCGCCGAACGGCCGGCGGCCCCGTTGGCGCGACCAGGACTACTCGTTGGAACGACTGCTGCGCCGGAGGCTGTTGGAAGGTAGGGGAATGATGCTCGACTCGCAGGCGGAGCGGATCGCGACGGTAGAACGCGAGCCGGCCGAAGCCACGGCGGTGGCCGGGCGCGCGCCGACCGCGCTCGTTCCGTGACCCTTCGACCACAGATCGGTGTCCTCGCTCTGCAGGGGGACGTCCGGGAGCACCTGCAGGCCCTGACCGCGGCCGGCGTCGACGCGGTCGGCGTGCGCCGGCCCGGCGAGCTCGCTGCGGTGGACGGGCTGGTGATCCCCGGCGGGGAGTCGACGACCATCGTCAAGCTGGCCCGCATCTTCGACCTCCTCGAACCGCTGCGGGACCGGGTGGCCGACGGTCTGCCCGTCTACGGCTCGTGCGCCGGGATGATCCTGCTCGCCGACCGGGTCGACGCCGGTGGGTCGCCGATCGAAGCCACCATCGGCGGCATCGACATGACCGTGCGGCGGAATGCCTTCGGTCGCCAGGTCGACTCGTTCGAGGAGGACCTCGACATCGCCGGGATCGAGGGCGAACCGGTGCGCGCGGTCTTCATCCGGGCGCCCTGGGTGCACGAGGTCGGGCCGGCCGCGACGGCGATTGGCCACGTGAGCCGCGGTGAGCACGCCGGTAGGATCGTTGCGGTGCGTCAGGCCAACCTGCTGGCCACGTCTTTCCACCCGGAACTGACGGGCGACGGACGCATCCACGCGTATTTCAGCGAGATGGTGAGGCAGCGCGCATGAGTGGTCACTCCAAGTGGGCGACGACCAAACATCAGAAGGCGGCCAAGGACGCCAAACGCGGCAAGCTCTTCGCCAAGCTGATCAAGAACATCGAGGTCGCCGCGCGCACCGGCGGCGGAGACCCCGACGGCAACCCGACGCTCTACGACGCCATCCAGAAGGCCCGCAAGACGTCCGTCCCGCTCGACAACATCGAGCGGGCCGTCAAGCGCGGGTCCGGAGCCGAGGCGGGCGGCTCCGACTGGCAGACGATCATGTACGAGGGTTACGGGCCGAGCGGGGTCGCCGTGCTCATCGAGTGCCTGACCGACAATCGCAATCGCGCCGCGATGGAGGTGCGCACCGCGATGAACCGCAACGGCGGCTCGATGGCCGATCCGGGTTCCGTGTCCTACCTGTTCAACCGCAAGGGCGTCGTCATCGTCCCGGACACCGGCGTGGGCGAGGACGACGTGCTCATCGCCGTACTGGACGCGGGCGCGGAAGAGGTCAACAACCTCGGCGACGCCTACGAGGTGATCAGCGAGGCCACCGATCTGGTGCCGGTCCGCACCGCGCTGCAGAACGCCAAGATCGACTACGACTCGGCCGACACACTCTTCCTGCCGAGCGTCCAGGTTCCGCTCGACGAGGACGGCGCCCGCAAGGTGCTGCGTCTGGTCGATGCACTCGAGGACCTCGACGACGTGCAGAACGTCTACGCGAACTTCGACGTCAGCGACGAGATCCTCGAGGCCGTCGGCTCGGAGTAGGCCGGCGCCCGAGCGGGCACCACCAGCCGGCGTTGTCAGCCGAGAAGCACGCCGGTCACGGCCCGGACGGCGACCTGGATGCGGCTCGGCGGCCGGGTCGTCGTGACCTTGGTGCCGAACTTCGTGAGGTCGAGCTGGACGGATTCCTCGACGTATTGCTCGCCCTGGGTGGCGTGGAAGCCCACTCGGACTCGCGCGACTCGTCCCGCCGCGTCGACCCAGACCTCGATGCGGCGCGCCTGCGCACCCAACAGCTCCATCAGCCGCACCTCCTGAGCCGCGCCGACATCCAGATGGCGGGTCAAGCTCGCGCCGGTCACATATCCCCGGTACCGCGTGGTGGCGGCGCGGGCGATCACCTCATGCCCGTCGACCGCCATCTGATCGGCCTCGGCGGCCAGACCGAGCAGCTGACTCGGGACGTTCGCGGCCGTCCGGTACAGGTAATGCGAGCGCAACGTCGAGCGCTGCAGCGTCGCCCACGAACCGACCCGGACGCTGGTCAGGTTCGCGATGTACACGACGCGGGGGAACAGGCGCTCCTGGATGGTCGCGATGGCACCGCCGGAGATGCTCACCGTCAGGTGTCCGGTCCGGGCGGCGAAGGAGTAGGCGCCTGCGGCGGTGATCGTTCGCGGTAACGGGCCGAGCTGCAGGTCGGTTCCGGTGCCGCGCAAGGTCATCACGGTTGTGACGGCGGCACTGGTGCGCATCGTCTTGCCGACCGCGCGGAGCACCGCGGTCATCGCCGCGGCAGTGGGCAACGGTTCGGTGCGCGCCGTCGCCGTCAGGCCGAGTCCGCGGATGACGAGCGGACCGGCGCGATCGTTCGTGCAGCCGCTGAGCGCAAACACCGCCGCGGCGACCACGGCGACCGCGACCCTGCTCACGGCCGCAACCTACCCGTTCGATCCGTGTGAGTTCCCGTTACAGAAGGTGGTTTCCGACGAACTTGAGTTGAGCTGGTGCCTGACTGCGCCAATAGTCCGAGTTGTGCCCGCCCGGCGCGATCCCGCCGGCCGGAGTGGGCGCGATTTCGGCGCGGAGGTCGCGGACGGTCGGCGCGAATCCGTCGTCCGCGCCACAGTCGATCCGCAGCGGGATGCCACGCAGTCGCGCCTGCTGCCCGAGGACGGCATGTGCGTCGAAATCGGCGGCGTCGTCGAAGGAGCCCTCGGCGCTCTGGTAGCCGTGGTGCCAGATGGCCGGGCTCTCCGCCACCGTCACCGCCACGCGGCGCTCGCGCAGGACGGTCGACAGATACAGCGCACCGTAACCGCCCATCGACCAGCCGAGCAGTCCGATGCGGCGCGTGTCCAGACCGCGGTCGGCCAACCGGGGTAGGAACTCGTCGACGACCATCCCGGCGGGGTCGGTGCCCGCGCGCGGATGCCAGTACTCGTGATCACCGCCGTCGGGTGCGGCGATGGCATACGGCGCAGTGCCGCCCTTCGTCGCCTCGGCGAGGAAACGGTGGAGGTGCAGGCTGCCACCGAACGCTTGGTCGTGGTTTCCACCGCGGCCGTGCAACACGATGAGGACGGACAGCGGCGCGTGGTCGTGGCCGGGCGGATAGGCAATCGACCACCCGACGCGGGCGCCGCCCCGCTTCGCCGAGACGAAGCTGCCGCTCACCATCGCACCGGTGGCGAGGTCCGGCACGCCGTCGGGCAGTCCGGCGCCGACCCACGAGTGGAGGCGATCGCGGCCAGGAAGCAGACCCGCCTCGATCCCGCCCACGCCGACCGCGGCCGCCCCCAGCACGCCCGTCACGCCGAGCAGAAGGCCGCGGCGCGAAACGCCGTCATCTGGCGCGAAATGCGGCATGGCCGACACCCTGCCGGGTTGGCCCTGAGAAGTCCGGCGGCGGTTCCGGAAACGGGGTGATCCCGCGCGGCTAGGCCGGCTGTTTGGCCCAGAAGCGGAAGAACTCGCGGCCGGTGCCCCAGAGGAAGGCCGACGCTCCGGTGCGCTCGCACAGCCAGTTCACGAGCCGGAAGAACGCATCATTGAGCGGGCGGAAGTAGATCAGCAGCACGATCACGCCGAGCATGCCCCACGGCTTGACCTTCTCGCCGATGCGGGCGGTCTCCGGGTCGAGGTACGGCTCGATGATGGCGTAGCCGTCGAGCCCCGGGATGGGCAGCAGATTCAGCACGGCCGCGGTCGCCTGCAGGAAGCCGAGGAAGGCGACCGCACACCAGAACCGGGCGTGGGTGTCGGCCGACCCGGATACGAAGTTGAACAGGTCGCCGAAGTGCGGTTTGGCGAGCAGCAGCAGGATGGCCGCGAACACGACGTTGGTGGCCGGTCCCGCCACGGCGGCCGCGCTCTGCGTCGCCCGGCTGCGGAACGCGTGGCGATGCAGATAGACCGCGCCGCCGGGCAGACCGATGCCGCCTTGCACGATGAAGAACAGCGGCAGCAGGATCGACAGCACCGGGTGGGCGTACTTGAACGGGTTGAGGGTCAGGTAGCCGGCGGCTTCGACGCTGCGGTCGCCGGCCCGGTAGGCCGTGTAGGCGTGCGCGAACTCGTGGAAGCAGACCGAGACGATCCAGCCACCGAGGACGAAGACGAGCACGCCGAAGTCGCCCAGGCGCGATCCGGGCCCGGTCTGGAACCACGCGAGCACGCCACCGACTGCGGTGACGGCCACGAACGCGAGGAACAAGGGACTCGGGCGCACCGCACCGCGGCGGCGCTTGCTCAGGTCGAACATCGACATGACCTGACGGTAGCGGAGGAGACTGAGCCGGCCGCCCGCCCGCGGTGTCCCGCACCGCACCCCCGGCGTGTTGGCCCCGGAGCGGGTCCGGTGACACCTAGGCTTCCTCGAACGACCGTTCGACAAGAGGAGTCAGTGTGCGGGTGCTGGGTGTCGACCCGGGCATGACCCGCTGCGGCATCGGTGTCGTGGACGGCGCGCCGGGCCGCACCCTGACACTCGTACACGTCGAGGTCGTCCGCACGCCGGCTGACGCACCGGTAGGGGAGCGGCTGGTCGCGCAGGCCGATGCCTTTGCCGCGGCCATCGCCGCGTTCTCTCCGGACGTCGTGGCGGTGGAACGCGTGTTCAGCCAGCACAACGTGCGCACCGTCATGGGCACCGCGCAGGTTGCGGGACTCGCCATCGTCGCGGCGACGCGGGCCGGGATCCCGGTCGTCCTGCACACCCCGAGCGAGGTGAAGGCCGCAGTCACCGGGTCGGGCCGGGCCGACAAGGCCCAGGTCGGCGCGATGGTGACTCGGCTGCTGCGCCTCACGGAAACGCCGCGCCCGGCGGACGCGTCGGACGCCCTGGCCCTGGCGATCTGTCATGTGTGGCGGGGCAGCGCCCAGTCCCGGCTGGCCGACGCACTGTCGGCGGCGAGGTCCAGAATGGCACCGTGATTGCGGCATGAGCGACCCTCTCGAGTACACGATCGACCCGGAGACATTGCGCGAGGTCTACGCCGACCCGGCTGCGGTCCGGGCGCGTATTGCCGAACTGCGCGAGGAGATCCGCACCGCGCCCGACGAGGTTGCCGAGCTGATTGCCCGCGGCGATCTCGTCGGTGTGTTGCGCGGGTCCGGCGCGCTCGACGATGCGGTCAACGAGGGGCGGGCCGCGGTCGATCGCGCCGAGATCGCCGGGACACACGCGCAACAGCACACCGCCCGGGTCCGGCTGGCGCAGGTTTTCCAGTGGCGCGGTGACTTCGCGGAGGCGAATCTCGAGTTCACCGAGTTGCTGGCCGCCGCGCAGCAGTTCGGCCCCGTGATCGAGGCATTCACGCACCAGCACGCCGGCGAGAACGCCTACGCCCAGGGCCATTGGTCCGATGCCCGCGACCACTTCACCCGCGCCCTGGCGCGGCGCGAGGAATTGGACCTGGACGAGGCCGACTCCTCCCGCATCGCGCTCGCGGCCGCGGTGCGGCACCTGCCTGACGCCGAGGAGGACGCATGATCGCCAGCGTGCGCGGCACGGTCGCCGCCGTCGCCCCGGACGGAGCCGTGGTCGAAGTCGGGGGAATCGGCCTGGCGGTCTCCTGCTCGCCGGGCACGCTCGCCCGCCTGCGGGTGGGGGAGACGGCCCGCCTCGCCACCAGCCTCGTGGTCCGGGAGGACTCGCTCACGCTCTACGGGTTCGCCGACGACGACGAGCGCGCCCTGTTCGAGCTGCTCCAGACGGCAAACGGCGTCGGCCCGAAGCTGGCCCAGACGATGCTCGCGGTGCACCCGCCGCGCGAGCTGCGCCGATCGATCGCCACCAGTGACTTCGCCTCGCTCACCCAGGTGCCCGGCATCGGCCGCAAGGGAGCCGAACGCATCGTCATCGAGCTGCGCGATCGCATCGGCTCCATCGACGGTTCCGATCACGCGGTCCAGACCGGCGCCGGCATCACCGCGGTCGCCCCGTGGCGCAATCAGCTGGCCCACGCGCTGGCCGGGCTGGGCTTCTCCGGCAAGGAAGCCGGCGACGCGATCGACGTCGTCGCCTCTGACGTCGATCCCGACGCCGCGCCTGACGTCTCGGCGTTGCTGCGCCGCAGCATTCAGCTCCTCGGTAGAAGCCGGTGACCGACGATGAATTCGAGGTGACCGACAACGCGATGAGCGCGCGCGCGAAGAGCCGGACCGCCCCCGGCGAACCCGGTGGCGGCGGCGCCGCGCCGCCCGAGCGGAGCGAGGGCGAGCGGGAGCCGGTGCTGAGCGACGTCGCAGCGGTGGAAGAACGGGAAGTTGAGGCTTCGCTGCGCCCGAAGCGCTTCGACGAATTCGTCGGGCAGCCCAAGGTGCGCGAGCAGTTGCAGCTCGTCCTCGAGAGCGCGAAGCGGCGCAACCGTCCGCCAGATCATGTGCTGCTCTCGGGGCCGCCCGGCCTCGGCAAGACCAGCCTGGCGATGATCATCGCGGCCGAGCTGGGCACGCCGATCCGGGTCACCAGCGGGCCCGCGATCGAGCGGGCCGGCGACCTCGCCGCGCTCCTGACCAGCCTGGCCGAGGGTGAGGTGCTGTTCATCGACGAGATCCACCGCATCGCCCGCCCGGCCGAGGAGCTGCTGTACATGGCGATGGAGGATTTCCGGGTTGACGTGATTGTCGGCAAGGGTCCGGGCGCCACGGCGATCCCGCTCGATCTGGAGGCGTTCACCCTCGTGGGGGCCACCACCCGCGCCGGACTGCTGACCGGGCCGCTGCGCGATCGGTTCGGATTCACCGCGCACATGGACTTCTACGACGCCGCCGAACTCGAGCTCGTCCTACGCCGCTCGGCCGAACTGCTCGCCGTCGATCTGCGCGCCGACGGCGCCGCGGAGATCGCGAGCCGCTCTCGTGGCACCCCGCGGATCGCGAACCGGCTGCTCCGCCGGGTGCGCGATTACGCCGAGGTGCGGGCCGACGGCATCGTGACCGAATCAATTGCCCAAGCGGCGCTGGCGGTCTACGACGTCGACGAGCTGGGCCTGGACCGCCTCGACCGCGCCGTGCTCGACGCGCTGGTCCGCCGTTTCGGCGGGGGTCCAGTGGGCGTGGGCACCCTCGCCGTCGCCGTCGGGGAAGAGGTGGAGACGGTCGAGGAGGTCGCCGAACCCTTCCTCGTGCGGGCCGGATTGCTGGCCCGGACCCCGCGGGGTCGGGTGGCCACCCCGGCCGCGTGGTCACACCTGGAACTGGTCCCGCCGTCCGGATCAGGGGGACCCACTCTCTTCGACGCGTAAGCTTGGTGTATATCTGCTGTCGACGCTGGGACCCTTCCGTCGTGAATTACTTGCCGTTCGTCATCTTCATATTGATCATCTTCGGGCTGTTCGCGTTCTCGGCGCGGGCCCGCCGCCGGCAAGCCGCGGCCCTGGCCCAGCGGGCCGAGCGCATCGGCGTCGGTAGCGAGGTGATGACGACGTCCGGCCTGTACGGCACCGTCGTCGCCAAGAACGACGATGAGTCGGTGCAGATGTCCATCGCCCCCGGTGTGGAGGTGCGGTGGGAACTTGCCGCCCTGCGCGACACCGCGTCACTGCCGGATCGCTTCAAGCGCGATGCCGGCATCGACGAGAACCGATCGAGCACCATCGATCTCGAGAAGGGCGACTCGCCGCACGGCGCTGACCCCACCGCATGAAGCAGCGGCTGTGACTGACACCAGTTCCGGCGGCACCCAGCGCCCTGAGCGGGCTCTGAGGTGCCGTCGGTCATACTGTCGGGCAGCGCCTGCGCGGGCGCGGTCCCTGGACGAATTCGTTCGGATGTCCGTTACGCCCGGTGGCACCAGCTGATCCACGTCCATCTGACCGACACCATCTGAGAACGCCGAGGAGAACTTCCCCGTGGCACCACCCCCTGGAACGCTGCGCGTTGGGCGCTACTTCACCGCCCTCATCGTGCTTCTCGGCGTCCTCTATGCCGTCGTGGCCTTCCCCGGTCAGCGGCACACCCCCAAGCTCGGCATCGACCTGGTTGGCGGTGTCCGGGTTATCTTCACGGCCATCTCACCGAAGGGCTCGCCGCCCCCGACTTCGTCCCAGATGTCGCAGGCCCGGCAGATTCTCGAGGACCGGATCAACGGCACGGGTGTCACCGGCTCCACGGTCGTCGTTCAGGGTGGAGATCAGCTCGTCGTCGAGATCCCCAGTGGCAC
>JAOPVG010000319.1 GCA_025966255.1 Jatrophihabitans sp. | reverse complement strand
CATGTGCGCGCGGGTCGTTCCCCGACCGGGTCGGTCGCGGGCACTGGTCGGGTTCGCGGCGTTCGGCGCGTTCTGGGGGACGTGGGGAGCGTCCCTGCCCCGCGTTCAGGTCGAGGCCGGGGTGAGCGACGCGCAGCTCGGGACGGCCCTGTTGTGGGTCGGCGCGGGTGCGCTGCTGTCCATCCGCTACGTCGGCGGCCTGACGGATCGAGCTGAACGCTGGGTGCTTCCGGTCGCGGTCGCCGTCCTCGGCGCAGTCGGAGCAATGCCGGTCTTCGTCCACGGTGTCGCCGCGCTGTCGGTTGTTCTGCTGCTCCTCGGGGTCTGCTCGGGCGGGGTGGACGCAGCGATCAATGCGGCGGCGGTGCGGGCCGAGACCAACGGGCCGCCGGTGCTCAACCTCGCCCACGCCGTGTTCTCGCTGGCGGTAGTGGCCAGCAGTCTCGGCGTGGCCGCCGCGTCGCGGGACGGCCACGGCCGGGCCTGGGCACTGGTTGCTGTCGGCGCGATCTTGATCGCCGCCGCGGCGGTCTCGACGATCTTGAGCGTGGCCGATGCTGCCCCGCGGAAGGACCCGTGGACGGAGCCGGATGGCCTGCGCATCACGTGGTCCGGACCGCTGCTGGTGTTGGGAGCGCTGGCCGCAGTCGCGTACGTGGTCGAGAACGCGTGGCAGTCATGGGGCGCGATCCAGCTGCACTCCACGGTGGGCACGTCGCTGCGTCTTGCTGCGCTCGCACCAGCTGTGTTCGCCCTGGCCGCTGCGGCCGGACGCTTGAGCGCACATCGCTTCGCGGGTGACCTCGCCCCTGCGGCGCTGTTCGGCGGGGCGGCGGCCCTAGCTGCGGTCGGCAGCGTGATCGCCGCCCTGGGCGGCAGTCCGGGCTGGGTCATCGCCGGGATCGCGCTGGCCGGGCTCGGCACCAGCGTCTGCGCTCCGACGCTCATCGCGCTGGCCGGACAGCCGCGCTTCGGCCGTCAGGGCGCCGCAACCGGAACCGTGATCACGCTGGCCTATCTCGGTTTCGTCCTGGGCCCGGCCGCAGTCGGTCTGCTGGCCGGCGCGTTCACGTTGCCGACGGCGCTGCTCGCAGTGGCGGCACTCGCCTTCGGCCTCTGCGCCGCCAGCCCGCTGCTCAGGAGCTACGCCGAAGCCCCGGTGTGAAGCCAGGCCGCCCTTCGCCAGCCGCAGCGCGGCCCGAGTTGTCCGCGCTGGCGTCCGCCAGGGCGCGTCGACGGGCGGACAACTCGAGACGTTGTCGGCGCACTTCGCGATACTCGCGGGATGACGACACTCGGATTGATCTTCCCGCCGGACCGTCCGCCTGAGGAGCTGCGCGAGGTCGCGCTCGCGGCCGATGAGTCCGGAGTTGCCGACCTCTGGCTGTGGGAGGACTGCTTCGCGGAGAGCGGGATCGCGACCGCCGCCGCGGTGCTGGCCTGGACGCCGCGACTGGGCGTCGGCATCGGGCTGTTGCCGGTGCCACTGCGCAACGTCGCGCTCACCGCCATGGAACTCGCCACGCTGGCTCGGCTGTTTCCCGGCCGGCTCCGGCCCGGTATCGGCCACGGCGTGCTGGATTGGATGGGGCAGGTCGGCGCGCGGGCGCAATCGCCGATGACCCTGCTGCAGGAATACGCCGTCGCGCTGCGGGACCTGCTGCACGGAAAGACGGTGTCGACGTCGGGCCGCTACGTACAACTCGCCGACGTCACATTGACCTGGCCGCCCGAGAACGTTCCGCCCCTGTTGATCGGCGCGGTTGGCCCCAAGACCCTCGAGGTCGCCGGCCGGTTGGGCGACGGCGTGATCCTGACTGGGGAGACGACGCTCGATGAGGTGCGCGCGGCGGTGCCGGCCGTCAGCGCCGCCCAACAAGCGGACGACGCTGCACCAGAGGTGGTCGTCTTCCTCCCGGTGCCGGGTCGCCCGTCGGCGGCGGAGCTGGCGGCGCGGATCGCCGAATACGCCGATGCGGGAGCCACCACCCTCGCCTTGCTGTCCGTCGGCGACACCGCGCCACCGCTGGCCGAGTTCGCGCGCTTCGTCGGACGCGACGTCAGCCCGCTCGTCCGATGATCACCTCGCCGGCCGACGGCGGTGAACTCGCTGCGCGCCTGGTTGCGTGCGCCGATCCTCGGCGGGCCTGACAATCCGAACACCCTGCGCTAGCGTGGGCCTGAATTAGTTCAGCCGATAAACAAAGGGTGGCCTCATGGCAGCGCAGCCGACACCGGCGGACAAGTTCAGCTTCGGTCTCTGGACCGTGGGCTACACCGGCATCGACCCGTTCGGGGTCGCGACCCGTCCGCTGCTCGACCCGGTCGAGGCCGTCCACAGACTGGCCGAGCTCGGCGCGTGGGGTATCACCCTGCACGACGACGACTTGATCCCGTTCGGGACGTCCGAGTCCGATCGCGAGAAGATCATCGCTCGCTTCACCGAGGCACTGACCGAGACCGGGCTGCACGCGCCCATGCTCACCACCAACCTGTTCACCCAGCCGGTATTCAAGGACGGCGGCTTCACCAGCAACGATCGCGGTGTGCGCCGCTTTGCCCTGCGCAAGGTGCTGCGCAACATCGATCTCGCCGCCGAGCTCGGCGCGAAGACGTACGTGTTCTGGGGCGGCCGGGAGGGCGCGGAATACGACGGATCGAAGGACGTGCGAGCCGCACTCGATCGCTACCGCGAGGCGATCGACACGCTCGCCGGATACGTCAAGGAACGCGGCTACGATCTGCGCTTCGCGATCGAACCCAAGCCGAACGAGCCGCGCGGTGACATCTTGCTGCCGACGGTCGGGCACGCCCTCGCGTTCATCGAGCAGCTCGAGCACGGCGACATCGTCGGCGTGAACCCCGAAGTCGGGCACGAGCAGATGGCCGGTCTGAACTACGCCGCCGGCATCGCCCAGGCCCTGTGGGCGGGCAAGCTGTTCCACCTGGATCTCAACGGCCAGCGCGGGATCAAGTA
>JAOPVG010000318.1 GCA_025966255.1 Jatrophihabitans sp. | reverse complement strand
GATTCGCCGAGCATCTTCGGCGCGATCCTCGGCCGGCACGCCGGCAGCTTCCGCATCGCCCCCACCGACGTCACCGTCCCGGCGGCGCGCCGCTACCTGCCGGGCACGATGGTGCTGGAGACGAGCTGGGGCACCGACACGGGCTGGATCATCGTCCGCGACGCGCTGCTCATGGGTCCATGGCGGCACGAGGAGGCGCTGTCGGGCACCCAGCACCGCACGCCCACCGACTACGAGGCCGAGCACGTCCTGCTGCGCACCATCCGCTGCGTCAAGGGCGAGGTGCAGACCGTCATCGAGTGCGAGCCGGCGCCGGACTACGGACGCGCCACGGTGCGCTGGGACTACACCGACAAGGTCTATCACCAGGGCGTCGCCAAGGCCGACGGCTGGGACATGTCGCTGACGCTCACCACCGACATGCGGCTCGGGTTCGAGGGCAGCCGGGCGAGCGTGCGCACCCTGCTCAAGCAGGGCGACACCCGCTACATCGCGCTGTCGTGGGGCACGAAGGAACCGCCGCTCACCTACGACGACGCCTATCGCCGCATGGTCTGGACGGCGCACCACTGGCAGCACTGGCTGGCCCGCGGCAACTTCCCCGATCACCCGTGGCGCAGTTACCTGCAGCGCAGCGCACTCACCCTCAAGGGACTGACCTACTCGCCGACCGGTGCCATCTGCGCCGCCGCGACGACATCGCTGCCGGAGACGATCGGCGGCGCCCGCAACTACGACTACCGGTTCAGCTGGATCCGGGACGCCACGTTCGCCCTGTGGGGCATGTACTCCCTCGGCTACGACTGGGAGGCGATCGACTTCTTCTCGTTCATCGCCGACCTCGCCGAGAAGGACGACGACCTGCAGATCATGTACGGCATAACCGGCGAGAGCGACCTCACCGAGTACGAGCTCGACCATCTGCCGGGCTACGCCGACTCGCGTCCGGTGCGCGTCGGCAACGCCGCGAGCAAGCAGCGCCAGCACGACGTGTGGGGCGCGCTGCTGGACTCCGTCTACCTGCACAGCAAGGCCGCCGATCACGTCGACGGCCGGCTCTGGCCGATCCTGGCCAAGCAGGTGAAAGCGGCGTTGAAGCACTGGCGCGAACCGGATGCCGGGATCTGGGAGGTGCGCGGCGAGTTACAGCACTTCACCTCGTCCAAGATCATGTGCTGGGTGGCCGTCGACCGCGGCGCCAAGCTCGCGGCCGTCATCGGCCAGGACGCCGCTGCGTCCGAGTGGGAAATGGCCGCCGACGAGATCAAGGCCGACATCCTGGAGCACGGGGTCGACAAGCGCGGCGTGTTCACCCAGTTCTACGGGACGAAGGCGCTGGACGCGTCGCTGCTGCTGGCTCCGCTCGTGCGGTTCCTGCCCCCGGATGACGAGCGGATCGTTGCGACCGTGCATGCGATCGCCGACGAGCTCACCGAGCATGGCATGGTGCTGCGCTACCGGGTTGAGGAGACCGACGACGGCTTCTCCGGCGAAGAGGGGTCGTTCACGATCTGCTCGTTCTGGTTGGTCTCGGCGCTCGTCGAGATCGGTGAGTACACGCAGGCCCGGAGACTCTGCGCGAAGCTGCTGTCGCTCGCCGGCCCGCTCGAGCTCTACGCCGAAGAGATCGACACGCACAGCGGCGCGCACCTCGGTAACTTCCCGCAGGCGTTCACGCATCTGGCGCTGATCAACGCCGTGCTGCACGTGATCGCCACCGCGGAGTCGCACGACGGCCAGCCGTTCGACCGCGCGCTGCGTTAGTGCCCGGTCGCGCGGGCCTCCGCGGCGAGCAGGTCCGCGACCTCGACCGGCCGGCTCAGGCTCGGACTGTGGTCGCTGTTCCACTCGTATGTCTGTGCGGCGCGGGCGGCCATGACGCGTTGTAGGTCGGGGGCGACGGTGCGGTCGTCGGAACAGACGACGTAGCTGGCCGGCACGTCGCGCCAGGCCGTGTGCGCGGGCCGCTCGCGAAGGATCCCGCGGGCAACCGGACGCAGCTTTGCGATCGCGGCGTTGGCGACGGCGGCGGGCGTCCGGTTGTAGAGCAGCTGCGCCGCGAGGTCGGGATCGATGGCGACGTCCTGCCCGTCGGCGGAGAAGCGCATCGCCGCGCCGAGGCCGGTGGGCGCGATGCCCCGCTCTGGAGCGACGCGCGAGATGCTCTCGGTCGCGTCGAGCAGGAACCCGGCGAGATAGACGAGGCGCGACACCGAGGGATGCGTTCCGGCGGCGGTGATCACTGCGCCGCCGTAGGAGTGCCCGACCAGCACCACGGTGCCGCTCACCTGGTCCAGCGCGTCGTGCAGCACCGACGCATCGGCGGCCAGAGACCGCATCGGCAGGTCGAGGGCAACAGCGGCGACGTCGGGCCCGCGCAGCGCCTCGATGACCGCATCCCAGCACCACGCCCCGTGCCAGAGCCCGTGGACGAGCACGACGGTGGACGACGCAGGCACCGGGTCAGCCTGTCATGCGAGGGCTGGTTGGGTGGAGCCAGCCATGGCCGCGCCGTCCGATCGTGTCGACCTCGTGCCCGCCGAAGTCGGGGGCGGCATCTACCCGTGGCTGACCGCGTCGGCCACGAACCTCCCGGGCGACCTCAGCGAATTCGACGCCGCCGATCTGGAGCGCGA
>JAOPVG010000302.1 GCA_025966255.1 Jatrophihabitans sp. | reverse complement strand
GCCGGGACCACCGGACCGATTCTCATCGCCCTACTCGACGCGGCCCTGCGGACGAGCAAACGGGCCCGCAGCGAGACCGGCATCGGCACGGCCGGCATCTCGCTCGGCCGGGCCGGCCTCGACCTGGCCCGGGCCCACCTCGACGGCCGGCTGACCGGGCGCAATGCCGTCGTGGTCGGCACCGGCAGCATGGGAAAGCTCGCGGCGCGGCTACTGCGCGACGCCGGCGTAGCTCGGCTGTCGATCGCCAACCGCAGCGAGGCCAAGGCGGCCGAACTGGCCGCGGCGTTGGATGGCCGGGCCGTGCCGTCAGCCGGCCTGTCGGCGGCGATCGCCGACGCCGACATCCTGGTCACGGCCACCGGGGCGGCCGCTCCTGTAGTGCTCGTCGAAGACGTGCGGGCGGCGAGGGAGCAGGCCGACCACCGGCGGCTGTTCGTGCTCGATCTGGGGATGCCACCGGACGTCGAGCCGGCCGTGGGTGATCTGGCTGGGGTTGCGCTCGTCAACATGGCGACCCTCGGCCGGCATCTGGCCACGGCCGGCACCTCGGCCGATGTGCCCCAGGCCCGCGCCATCGTGTCCGCCGAGCTCGCCGCCTACCTGGCCCGCCAGGAACAGGCGGCGGCCGGGCCGATCATCGCCGCCCTGCACGCCCAGATCCGGCAGTTGGCCGACAGCGAACTGGCGCGGCTGCAGGACCGGCTCCCGGGCCTCGACGACAAGCAGCGGACGGAGACGGCGGCGACCGTGCACCGGATCCTCCGCAAGGTCCTGCACGGGCCGACCGTCCGGGCCAAGGAGTTCTCCGCGGGCCCGGATGGGCCGGCCTACCTCGAGGCGCTGCGGCAGCTCTTCGACCTGCCGGTAGCCCCCTGAATCCCCTCGCGACCTGAGTCCCATCGCCCCTGGGTCCCATCGCCCCTGAGTCCCATTGCGCCCTAGACCACCCGGCGCAGGCGCGTCGGGCGTCCCATCACTCAGTGTGAGGAGATCACCATGCCCATCGACTGGAACACCGCTGCTGGGGTAACCATCCCCGACACGAAACTGGCGCGCGAAGTTACGGAACTCGTGCGCGATGTCGCCACCGAGCTCGTGTACAACCACTCCCGCCGGGTCTACTTCTTCGGCAGCCTGCAGGGCCGCAACCGCGATCTCAGTTTCGACCCCGAACTGCTGTACATCGGAGCGATGTTCCACGACCTCGGCCTCAGCGAGAAGCACCGTGGCAGCGGCAACCGCTTCGAGGTGGACAGCGCTAACGAAGCGCGCAGCTTCCTGCAGAGCCACGGCGCACCCGAGGACAGCATCCGGCGAGTGTGGACAGGCATCGCGTTGCACACCACGCCCGTGATCCCGTACCTCATGGAGCCCGAGGTCGCGCTGGTCACCGCCGGCGTGGACTTCGACGTGCTCGGCATCGGCTACCACGACGTCAGCGACGCCGACCGGGCCGGGATCGTCGCGCTGCACCCGCGGCCGGATTTCAAGCGCCGCATCCTCGAGGCGTTCACCGCTGGCATGGCCTCGAAACCGGACACGGCCTTCGGCACCATGAACGCGGACGTCCTGGAGCGATTCGTTCCGGGCTACCAGCGCGGCAACTTCGTCGACATCATCGAGAATTCTGACTGGGTGCAGTAGCCGCGCCAGGTGCCGACAGACAGATGCAGGTCGGGCCGCTGTGGCCCGACCTGCATCTGATCGGCGAACGTGGAACGGACCCGTCAGTTGGCCGGCCCGGTGGTGAGGGTCACCGTCGCGGTGTGCGACTGGCCGGACGCGTCGGTCCAGCTGAGGCGGATCTGGTCGCCCGGCTTGTGCGTCCCGATGATGCTCGACAGGCTGCTCGCCGAGGTGATCGCCTGGCCGTCCACGGCGGTTATGGCATCGCCGGCCTGCAGTCCGGCCTGAGCGGCCGGAGTCCCGGTGGCCACGGAGGCGACGAGCGGGCCGTTGACGGAGTCCTGCAGCGACACCCCGAGAAACGCCGGGTAGCCGATCGTGATTGTGCTGGACGCCTGTCCGGACTCGATCTGCTTGGCAATGCTCACCGCGGTATCGATCGGGATCGCGTAGGCGGTCGTCTGGGCGGTGCTGCCGTTGGCCGCGGTCCCGGTGCCGCCGTTGACGCCGTAGCGACCCAAGCCGCCGGAGCCGAGGGAGCCGCCGCTGGTCGACGCGGCGGTGTCCATGCCGATGATGTTGCCGCTCGAGTCGTAGAGCGGGCCGCCCGAGTCGCCCGGCACGATGTTGGCATTGATCTCGATCATGTTGGTGAGCGTCTCGGCGTTCGCGCCGCTCGCGTCGCTCGCGGTCAGGCTCTGGCCGGTGGCGACGACGCTGCCGTTCACGGCGATCGGGGTGCCACCCTGCCCTTGTGCATTGCCGACCGCTGTGACGGCGTTGCCGGCGCTCACGCCGGACGAGCTGCCGATCTTGGCCGTCTGCAGCCCGGATGCGCCCTGTAGTTGCACCACGGCGACGTCGGCTGTCGGGTCAGTGCCGACGACCTTGGCGGTGTACGTAGTGCCCGTGCTGACGACGGTGACCTTGATGCTGGTCGCCCCGTCGACGACGTGGTTGTTGGTCAGGACTTCACCGGACGACGTCAGGATCATGCCCGTGCCGGCGCCTGCGGCGCCCTGATACTGGAGCACGGTGTTGATGTCGACGACGCCGACGCTCTGCGTGGCCGTCGCGCTCGTCCCGGTTGTGGTCGACGGCTGCTGGGGATTCGACGCCTGCGGGGGAATCACCGCCGGCGCGGTATTCGCCGAGCTGCCCTGTCCGAGCACCAGGCCCGTCCCGCCGCTCGTCGCCACACCGATGCCAATGCCGAGCGCGGCAACTGCCGCCGTGCCAGCGATCAATGCCGCGGCAATGGGACCGCGCCGGCGCCGGCGCGGCGGTTGCGGGTACCACGGCGGATACGGGCTCCCCCACGGCGGCTGGTTCCCGCCGGCGTAGGTGGGCTGGTTCCACGAGTTCGGCGGCTGGTTCTCGCCCCCGTAGGTCGGCTGGTTCTCGCCCCCGTAGGTCGGCTGATTCCACGCCTCGTCGGGCGACTCGTTCGGGGCCTCGTTCACCGGCTGGTCCGGGGCCTCGTTCACCGGCTGGTCCGGGGCCTCGTTCACCGGCTGGTCCGGCGCCTCGTTCGGCGGTTGGTTCGGTGCCTCGTTCGCCGGCTGCTCTGGGTCGGTCGGTCGCTGGTCCATCGTCCTCAACTCCACGTAGTCCGTGTGACTCTCGATCTCGAGTAGGCGCCGCGGATGTGAGCGATAGCTGTACACAGATTGTGAGAAAACTGAGCAGTGCGAGCAGGCACTCCGCAAGAGCACGCACGCCTTCGCCCGCGCGATCCCCAAGAGTTCGACCAACTGACAGGCAACCCGCAGGTTGTCCGCAGGGTGATCAAAGCTTCGAACGCGAGAAATGAGACATGGCCGCGACTTCGCATTCGGCACCTGATCTGAACGCCCAGGCCGCTGGAAGCGAGGCGAGCGTCGCCGGACCCCGTCCACCCCGAATTTCCGTGGTCATCCCCGCCTTGGACGAGCAGGCAACCATTGCCGATTGCCTGTCCTCGTTGGCTCGACAGGACTACGACGGACGCGTCGAGGTGATCGTCGTCGACAACGGGAGCAGCGACTCGACCGCGGAGATCGCGCGGGCGTATGGAGCCAAGGTGATATCCGAATCGGTGCGCGGAGTGTGTCACGCCCGTCAGCGGGGGACCGCTGCTGCGACCGGCGAGATCGTCGTGTCCAGTGATGCCGACACCACCTTCCCACCGACCTGGCTCTCGCAGATCGACGCGACGATGACCGGTCGCCCTGATCTCGTCGCCACATGCGGCCCGTGCTCGTTCGTCGACGGGCCGTGGTGGGGTGCGCCGTACACAAAGGTTCTGTTCGGTATGACCAGTTGGATCTATCGACGGACCGGTCGCGTGTTGTACGCGAGCGCCACCAACATCGCGTTCCGGCGCCGCCTATGGACCGGGTACGACACCACGCTCACGCAGGGCGGCGACGAACTCGGTCTCCTGCGAAGTCTGCGGCGCCACGGTCCGGTGCACTTCGACTCGGACCGGACGACGCTGACCTCGTCGCGGCGGCTCGAGCGCGGACTGATGTACAACGTGTTCGTCACGTGCCTGTTCTTCTACCTTCTCGCCTACAACGTGAACCGGTTGGTCGGCCGCCCGCTTGTGGGAACGGCGCCGGCGATCCGGCCGGACGGGGTCGCCGCGGCGCGGTTCCACCGGCGGCGGTCGACGCTCGTCACAGCCGGCGCTGCCCTGTTCGCCATGTTGTGGTGGCTGGCGCCCGTCGACGTGATATGACCAGGAATCGCAACGCCTCGCTAGCGACCGCTGCATCGGCGCTCGTGGGCGCATCGACGTACTGGGCCACGATGTCGTCCCAGTCCCAACTGCTCGGCGCGTTCCCGAACCGGGGTCTCGACGACGATCCCGCGCGGCCAACCATTGCGCTGACGTTCGACGATGGTCCCAACGAGCCGTTCACCAGCCGACTCGCCGAACTGCTCGAGCGACGGGGCGCCCTTGCGACCTTTTTCCAGGTGGGACGGGCGGTGGCTCGAGCTCCGGAAACCACAACTGCGCTGTTGGCCGCCGGTCACGTCATCGGCAACCACAGCTACTCACACGAACTGCATCGGTGTTTCACGGCCCGGCTGATCGACGACGAAATTCGACGAGCCCAGGACGTCTTTGCCGACAAGGTGCAACTGCAGCCCCGCCTGTATCGGCCGCCGTGGCTGGCTCGCTCCCCCGCCACGTTCGGGGTGCTCCGGCGTCATCACCTCGTGCCCGTGTCCGGGACCTTCTGCCACCCGCTCGAGGTCGCGCAATACCGGCCTGATCGAATCGCCATACGCGCGGTGGCCCGCGCCCGCCCCGGTGGCATGCTGATCTTCCACGACGGCTACAACGGCCGTGGCGCTGACCGGACCCGCACCCTCGACGCCGTCGCGCGGGTGGTCGACACGCTCGCCGACCGCGGCTGGTCCTTCACGACCGTCGACAGGCTGCTGGGCGTCGACCCGTACCGCTCCGCACCGGCGTTGACACCTTGATTGCGATCGTCGCCGCCCTTGCGTCGGCGTTGTTTCTCGTCGTTGCGAGTGTGCTTCAGCACCGGGCCGGAAGCAGCCACGCCCGACCTACGCTCCGGCACGTCTTGAGACACCGCTTGTGGATCTTCGGCTCCATGGCCGGCGTGGCCGGCTTCGCCTTGCACGTCGTTGCCCTCTCGAACGGCGCCCTGTCCGTAGTTCAGCCGCTGCTCGTTTCCGGGCTGCTGTTTGCGCTGCCGCTGAGTCGCGCGCTCGAGCGTCGCGCCATCCATGCCGCCGACGTGGGAGCGGCTGCCTTGGTTGTCGGCGGCCTGGCGATCTTCCAACTGACCGCCCGTCCGGCGCAAGGCCGGTCGGTGGCCGATCTGCCGACCCTGGCCTGGTGCGTGATCGTCGCTGTCGCCGTCACCGGAGTGGGGATTGCTCTTGCCGCGCGGCGCCCCCGAGATCGCGCCGCCTGGCTGGGCTTCTGCGCCGGCGCGGCGTACGGACTCGTTGCGGCGCTGCTGAAATCAAGCGTGGGCGTGTTCAATGGCC
>JAOPVG010000232.1 GCA_025966255.1 Jatrophihabitans sp. | reverse complement strand
TCGCCGACGTCGTACTCGACGGTGGCCACCTGCGGCTTGTCGGCCGCGGCGGTGCCCGGCTTGCCCTGCGCGATGGCCGCCGCCTTCTGGGTGGCCGGCGCGAGGATCTTGACGACCTCGTCCAGCGTCAGCGGCGACGGACGCGACGTGGCGCCGACGAACCCGGTGACGCCTGGCGTGTTGCGCACCGCGCCCCACGACTCGTCGTTGAGGTCCATCCGCACCAGGATGTAGCCGGGGAAAACCTTGCGCTGCACCTGCTGGCGCTTGCCGTTCTTGATCTCGACGACCTCTTCGGTGGGCACCTCGACCTGGAAGATGTAGTCCTCCATGTCGAGGGAGGTGATCCGACTCTCGAGGTTGGTCTTCACCTTGTTCTCGTAGCCGGCGTAGGAGTGCACGACGTACCAGTCGCCGAACTGCGTACGCAGCTCGCGACGCAGCGTCTCGATCGGGTCCTCGTCCTCGTCGGCGACATCGCCGTCGGCGACCGCCGCTTCGTCCGCGACCTCAGGAGCGATGTCGGGCAGCGTCGCCACGTCGTCGTCGGCGGCCGGCGTGGGCAGCTCGCCCAGGTCGATGTCGTCGTCGGCGGGGTTGGCCGCGGGCTCGTTCTCAGTGGCGCCCAGCAGGCGCCGGGCGGCGTCGAGGTCGACCGGACCCGACTCGGCGGCTTCGGCCGATTCGCTGGTTGCGTCGCCGGACGTCTCGTCGACCGCGGTGTTGTGCACAGCGGCGTCGTCGTACTCGGACACGATCACTCTTCTCTTGCTTGTAAGTCGGGCGGATTCATGCTGGACAGCGGGATCAGACCCGATCAGCCGAACGCCATGAGAACCAGCTTGGCGAATCCGATGTCGAGCCCGGCAACGAGCGCAGTCATGATCACCACGAACACGATGACCACGATCGAGTACGTCACGAGCTCGCTGCGCGAGGGCCAGAGAACCTTGCGCATCTCCGACACGCTCTCGCGGACGAAGCGCAACGGGCGACCGCCACGGCCCTTGGACGGGCGCGATGCCGGGGACTCAGTGCGAGTCGCGGTCATACTCTCTCCCTCTACGAATACGGAACTGCATCGGTACGGAACTGCGTCTTCTGGTACTGCGCAGGGGCGACAGGACTTGAACCTGCAACCGCCGGTTTTGGAGACCGGTGCTCTACCAATTGAGCCACGCCCCTAAGGACATAGGACCGGGTGCGAACCTCACCCCAGCGGCCTCGCAGAGCATGCTGACGCAAGGCCACAGCGGACCCCGGTGCGCCAGTCTACGGGTCACCCCCGCACCGCTCCAACCCGGCGGCGTCGCCGGCCACCGCCCGGCAGTCGGGCTGGAGTGAGTGGGTGGCAAACCCGGCTGCCCCGATCTGGAACCATGGTTGACATGGGAGAACGAGTTTCCGAGCGCATTGCCGCCATCGCCGAGTCCGCAACCCTAGCCGTCGACGCGAAGGCGAAGGCGCTGAAGGCCGCCGGACGTCCGGTGATCGGATTCGGCGCCGGTGAGCCGGACTTCCCGACCCCTGACTACATCGTCGAGGCCGCCGTCGCCGCGTGCCGCGACCCCAGGAACCACCGCTACACCCCGGTCGCCGGGCTGCCCGAGCTCCGCGCCGCGGTGGCCGGCAAGACCGCCCGCGACACCGGGTACGTGGTCGACGCCGCGCAGGTGCTCATCACCAACGGCGGCAAGCAGGCCGTGTACAACGCGTTCGCCACCCTGTGCGACCCGGGCGACGAGGTGCTGCTGATCGCGCCGTACTGGACGACCTACCCGGAGGCGATCAAGCTTGCCGGGGGCGTCCCGGTCGAGGTGATCACGGACGAGACCTCCGGCTACCTGGCGAGCGTCGAGCAGCTCGAGGCGGCCCGCACCGAGCGCACCAAGGTGCTGCTGTTCGTCTCGCCGTCCAACCCGACCGGCGCGGTCTATCCCCGCGAGCAGGTCGAGGCCATCGGGGCCTGGGCCAAGGAGCACGACCTCTGGGTGGTCACGGACGAGATCTACGAGCACCTCGTGTACGGCGACGCCGAGAACGTTTCGATTGCCCACAGCGCGGGCGAGCGAGTCATCGTGCTCAACGGCGTTGCGAAGACCTACGCCATGACGGGCTGGCGGGTGGGCTGGTTGATCGGTCCGGCCGACATCGTCAGGGCCGCGGCCAACCTCCAGTCACACTCCACCTCGAACGTCAACAACGTCGCCCAGGTCGCCGCCCTCGCGGCCGTGTCCGGCGATCTCTCGGCCGTCGCCGAGATGCGCGCCGTCTACGACCGGCGCCGGCGCTCCATCGTGTCCCTGCTCAATGAGATTCCCGGGATCGTCTGCCCCGAGCCGCTCGGCGCGTTCTACGCCTACCCCTCGGTGAAGGGCCTGCTCGGCACATCGGTGCGAGGCCGGACCTCCGCGAACTCGGCCGAGCTCGCCACCGTGATCCTCGAAGAGGCCGAGGTCGCGGTGGTCCCGGGCGAGGCCTTCGGCACGCCCGGATACCTGCGGATGTCCTATGCGCTCAGCGACGACGACCTCGCCGAGGGCATCGCCCGCATCGCGAAGCTCGTCGCCGACGGCTGACGGCTACTTGAGGGCGCCGGCCGTGCGTAGCACCGCGATGCCGGCCGGCAGGTCCTTGATGGCCTGGGCGAAGTCCGCGGGCACGGCGATGCGCCACGCGTTCGCGTCCGCGTAACAGCGCACGGCTCGATCCCAGTTCCCCGGGCCCGCGGCAGCGCGCGCCGCGAGCAGCGCCGCAGCGCCCTTGTTGTACGTGATGAAGTAGTACCGCTGGACGGCCTGGCCGTACGACTCCGTCGACGCGTCGACCGGGCCGGGCGCGGTGAGGGCGTTGTCCTGCGGCTGGTCGTTGTTGACGAGGTTCTCCGCGTACTGGGCGAAGGCCTCGTCCAGCCACGGGTGCAGTGCCTGCGAGTCGCCGACCATCGCGTAGAACCACTGGTGCGCCGTCTCGTGCACCACGACCAGCCGCGAGCTGTCGAGCATCAGGATCGAACCCGGGTACTCGATACCGCCGCCTTCGGCCGGCAATCGCGCGACCGACAGCGACGGGAACGGGAACGGGCCGAACCGCTTGGTGAGCTCGACGATCGCCCGATGGAACTCGGGCACCAGCTGGTTGCGCGTCTGGGCGTCCGGCGCACCGAGGCGCAGCTTGACGCCGTTCACGGTCGTGTCGGAGATCGCGAACGGACCGGCGGCGACGCTGACATCGCGAGCAGCGTCCAGGTGCGACGTCCAGCGCCGGGTGCCTGACGTCTTCGCCGGGTCGGCCGGGTCGCCGGAGGCGATGATGACGTCCCGCGCCGGCGCGGTGACGGCGAGATCGACATTCATTGCTTCACTGGTGGCGCTCTCGGCCGGGAAGTTGATCAGGTTCTCCATGTGCCAGCCGAACCCGCGCTGCCAGGCGAGCAGGGGCTGGGCCGAGGCGAAGTAGGCGAACCCGCCGGCCCGGCCGAACCGATCGAAGGAGTTCTGGCCGAGCGTGACCTCAAAGGCGGTCGTCGCCGTGACCGTCGTACCGGCCGGGATCGTGCGCCCGAACGGGATGTGCAGCAGCCCGCCCTGCGTCCCCGGGTCGGCGTTGGCGGCGGTGAACCGGTACTTGCCCGCGCCGTGGTCGGCCGAAGCCGACGTGACAACGATCTTGTTGCCCTCCTGCACGGTGGGCCGGGTGTTCGCCGTCAGCCGGAAGACGACTTCGGTGATGGGTCGATCGGGTCGGAAGCTGATCTTCTCCGTACCGCGCACCGAGTGGTGGTTGCCCGCCAGCGTGAAGTCGAGGGTCATGTGCGGACGATCCGGATCGGGCTCGGCGCGAGAGGTGGGGCAGCGCGCCGCACCGGGTGAACTCGGCGGCGTGGTGGTGGGCGCGACGCTCGACGCCGGGCCGGTGCTCCGAGGCGGCGCCCCGGCCCCCGGCCGCGACGCGAGCGAGCCCCGTCCGCCGATGGTCGCCGAGGTGCATGCAGCGAGAACGCCGACCGCGAGAAGAACCGCGGCGCGGCGCACCCGGTTCACGTGGAGTCCGGCCAGCGGACGACGGCTCGCGCCTTGGCGAGCACCGTCTCCCCGTCCACGGTGGCGGTGAGCGCCACCTCGAGGAGCCCGTCGTCGCGGACCTCGCGCACCTCGCCGCTCACTGTCACGGTCGCGCCGTCGGCGTCGGACACCACGACCGGGCGGGTGAACCGCACGCCGTACTCGATCACTGCTCCGGGATCGCCGACCCAGTCGGTGACCACCCGCACCGCCGTCGCCATCGTGAACATCCCGTGCGCGATGACGTCGGGCAGCCCGACGCTCTTGGCGAAGCGCTCGTTCCAGTGGATCGGGTTGAAGTCGCCGGACGCACCGGCGTAGCGAACGAGATCGGCGCGAGCGATCGGGAAGTCCCGCGCCGGCAGTTCGTCACCGACGCGCGGGCGCTGTTGCGTCTGAGCGTCGGTCATGCGGCCGTCCCCCTGGCCACGATCGTCGAGTACGCCGTCAGTACCGGTTCGCCGTCGACGGTCTGCACGTCGCCCCGGGTGCTGACGAGGTCGTTGCCGGCCGCCACCCGGATGTTCTCGACGGTGACGACGACCTGGAGCAGGTCACCGGCCTGGATCGGGCGGTGGTGCACGAAGCGTTGCTCGCCGTGCACCACGCGCGAGTAGTCGATGCCGAGGTCGGGGTCGTTGATCACCTGATGCCCGGCCGGCATGGTGACCACGATCGCGAACGTGGGCGGCGCGATGACGTCGTCGTGCCCGGCCGCCCGCGCCGCCTCGGCGTCGCGGTACACGGGGTTCGGATCGTTGATCGCGGCAGCGAACTCGCGGATCTTCTCTCGACCGACCTCGTAGGGGGGCGTCGGCGGGTAGACCCGCCCGATGAAGGACTGATCGACGGACATGCGCCGAGATTAGGCCATGCCGAGGTCTAGTCGTTGTCGCCCGGCACGGTGTGCAGCACCTCGAACGGGGCGGGCCCGAAGCCTTCGACTCGCGGTCGACCCCACGGATCGACGTCGGACAGCGCGGTCTCGACCTCGGCGTGCGGTGTGCGCAGGCGCACCCGGCGCGCCCCGCCCTCGACGAGCGCGGTGATCTCGGGGCTCGCGGCCACGCGGCCGTACCAGCTGTACTTGCCGCTGATCGGGTCGAAGTGCCCGCGCAAGGTGACCGTGGCCGCGACGAGGTCGTCGCCGTTGATCAGCTCGGCCGGCCCGATGTAGCCGTCGTCGTCGGGTGCTGCGGCCTCCGGGTCACCGGTGGGGAACTGCACGACGTCGTTCACGAGTGCTCCTGCATGCTCAGGGCGCCGAGGGGAAGCGGGGCGTCGTAGGTGACGACGATGCCGTGCTCGCGAGCGGTGCCCTCGAGCAGGTGCCAGACACCGGCGCAGACGAGCTGGGTGAACGCCGGGCGCGACATCGTGCGGTTCTTCAGCCACCAGCCGCCGCAGGCCTCGACGAAGCCGACGATGCCGTACGCACCCGGCTCGGCCTGTTCGCCTTCGATGCCGAAGAACATCATCACCAGCTTGAGCAGCGAGGCGACGTTGTCGGCCAGCGTGTTCTCCACCGCGGCGAGTGACGAGCTGTCGGGTCGGCTGCGGAGGAAGTGGTAGAGATTCGGGTGCTCGTCGAGCCAGCCGACGATGACCCCGATCGCGGCCTCGATGATCTGGTGAGGTGTGCTCTCCGGCCGCAGTTGCAGCTCCGGGAGCACGCTGTCGAGGATCGCCTGCACCACCTGGTCGGCGATCGCCTGGCGCAGGTCCTCGCGGTCGCGGAAGTAGCGGTACAGGACGGTGCGGCTGACGCTGGCCGCTTCAGCGATCTGCTCGGCCGATGCATTCGGGCCATGCCGATCGACGGCGGCCACCCCGGCGGCGACGAACGCGGCCCGGCGCTGCGCGCGGTGCTCCGTCCAGCGCAGGCGCCGCCCGTCGGGAGGAGGTTCGGTGGAAGTCGTCCTCGGGTCGCCGGTCATGGCTATCCTCCGTCCCTCCCAGGGAGCGGTTGTACGTAACAGCACTCTAGTCCGGCGGCAAACTGTACGCGACACTTTGTTACAAGTTTTTCTTCCCGCCTTGGGAGGGATGCAGAAAGGGCCCCGTCCGGATCGGACGAGGCCCTGTCTCGAGCGGACGCGTCAGCGCGTCTCGCGGTGCTCGGTGTGCTTGCCGCAGTTGGGGCAGAACTTGTTCATCGACAAGCGGTCGGGGTCGTTACGACGGTTCTTGACGGTGATGTAGTTGCGGTGCTTGCAAACCTGGCACGCCAAGGTGATCTTCGGACGAACGTCGGTGGCTGCCACGGGAGGTGCCCTTTCACGAAGTAGTGCGTGGAACGTGCGGTGGAACTTCGGTGGACCGGCCGGCCTGGCCGGGCCCTGTAGCGAGGGCGGGATTTGAACCCGCGACATAGCGATTATGAGCCGCTTGCTCTGCCAGACTGAGCTACCCCGCCCTGGTGCTGCATCAGCGCCGCCCCCTGGAAGAACGATGGGCCCGCCGGAGCCCCCTTACGGAATCGAACCGTAGACCTTCTCCTTACCATGGAGACGCTCTGCCGACTGAGCTAAGGGGGCTGGTCGCCCACGCGTGGAAACCGGTTCAGATCGACCCGGCTGTGGCGCGTGCGCCAGCGGGTTAGCTTACACGAAGAGCGGCCTGTCTCGACGGCTTCATGGGCCCCGCAACACAACGGGGACCCCAGCGCGATGCGGGGGTTGCGTTTTGGCAACATAAGGCCGTTCGACCGGACCTCGGGTCGAGTCAGTCAGCGACCAAGCCCCCAAGGAGTTGCCGATGGCCGTCACGACCGGCTCGACCGCACTTCACCGTACCGGCGGTGATCATCGGTGACGAAAATGCAGGCCGGAGTCTCAGCTCCGGGCCGCGCCACCATCGCTGAGCGCACGCTGCGCACGGACCGCTGGTGGCAGGCCCCCCTGCTCACCTCGGTGTTGCTCTCGATCTGGGTGCTGTACGCGCTCGTGCGCACCGTCAGCCAGCGCGCGTACTTCGCTGCCCCCGAGCACTACCTGTCGCCGTTCACCTCGCCGTGCGTCACGGCGTCGTGCCCGCCCGCCGCCCGGGACTTCGGCACCTGGTTCGGGCACTTCCCGCCGTTCATCCCGCTCGCGCTGATCACGCTGCCGTTCCTGCTCGGCTTCCGGCTCACCTGCTACTACTACCGCCGCGCGTACTACCGCGCGTTCTGGCAGTCGCCGCCGGCGTGCGGCGTGGCCGAGCCCCACAGCAAGTACACCGGCGAGACGCGCTTTCCGCTGATCCTGCAGAACCTGCATCGTTACTTCTTCCTGGCGGCCGGCGTGATCTCGCTGGTCAACACCTGGGACGTCGTGCAGGCGTTCCGCCCGGAAGGCCACACGTTCGGCTTCGGGCTCGGCACGCTGATCATGTTGGTCAACGTCGTCCTGCTGTGGATGTACACGGTGTCCTGCCACTCCTGCCGGCACATCGTGGGCGGGCGGCTGCGCAACTTCTCCAGACATCCGCTGCGTTACAAGGCCTGGACGGTCGTGTCCAAGCTCAACGCGAAGCACATGCAGCTCGCGTGGGTCACGCTCCTGACGCTGATGCTCACCGACGCCTACATCGCACTGGTGTCGTCGGGGGCCATCAGCGACCCACGCTTCTACAACTGAGACGAGTCCGGCTTGAGCGAGATCGAGAAGCACAACTACGACGTCCTCGTGGTGGGTGCCGGCGGGGCCGGCCTACGCGCGGCGATCGCCGCCCGACAGGCCGGGCTGCGGGTCGCGGTCATCAGCAAGTCGCTGTTCGGCAAGGCGCACACCGTCATGGCCGAGGGTGGCATCGCGGCCTCGATGGGCAACGTCAACCCTCGCGACAACTGGCAGGTCCACTTCCGAGACACCATGCGCGGCGGCAAGTTCCTCAACAACTGGCGGATGGCTGAGTTGCACGCCAAGGAGGCGCCGCTGCGGGTCTGGGAGCTCGAGACCTACGGCGCGCTGTTCGACCGCACCAAGGACGGCAAGATCAGCCAGCGCAACTTCGGCGGCCACGAGTACCCGCGGCTCGCGCACGTCGGTGACCGCACCGGGCTCGAGCTGATCCGCACCCTGCAGCAGAAGATCGTGTCACTGCAGCAGGACGACGCGCGGGCGATCAACCACGAGGGCGCCGACGAGGGCAAGATGAAGGTCTTCGCCGAGTGCACGATCACGGAGCTGCTCAAGGACGACAGCGGTCGCATCTCCGGCGCGTTCGGCTACTACCGCGAGACGGGCGGCCTCGTGCTGTTCCGGGCTCCGGCCGTCATCCTCGCCACTGGCGGCATCGGCAAGTCGTTCAAGGTCACGTCCAACTCGTGGGAGTACACCGGCGACGGCCACGCACTGGCGCTGCGGACCGGCTCCGCCCTGCTCAACATGGAGTTCGTGCAGTTCCACCCGACCGGCATGGTCTGGCCGCCGTCGGTAAAGGGCATCCTGGTCACCGAGTCGGTCCGCGGTGACGGCGGCGTGCTGCGCAACTCCGAGGGCAAGCGGTTCATGTTCGACTACGTCCCGCCGGTGTTCCGCGGGCAGTACGCGGAGACCGAGGAGGAAGGCGACCGCTGGTACGAGGACCCGGACAACAACAAGCGGCCGCCGGAACTACTACCGCGCGACGAGGTCGCCCGGGCCATCAACTCCGAGGTCAAGGCCGGCCGCGGATCACCGCACGGCGGAGTCTTCCTGGACATCGCCAGCCGTCGCCCCGCCGACGAGATCCTGCGCCGGCTGCCGTCGATGTACCACCAGTTCAAGGAGCTCGCCGACGTCGACATCACGGCTGAGCCGATGGAGGTCGGGCCGACCTGCCACTACGTCATGGGTGGCGTCGAGGTCGATCCGGACACTGCGGCCGCCACGGGGGTGCCCGGGCTGTTCGCGGCCGGCGAGGTCGCCGGCGGCATGCACGGCTCGAATCGCCTCGGCGGCAACTCGCTGTCCGACCTGCTCGTCTTCGGCCGCCGGGCCGGTGACGGCGCGGCCGCGTACGTGGCGACGCTGAAGGGCATCTACCCGGCCGTCACCGAGGGGCAACTGCGCGAGGCGGAGCGCACCGCGCTGACGCCGTTCGACGTAGCCACCAGCCCGGAGGCAGAGAACCCGTACGCGCTGCACGCCGAGCTGCAGCAGACGATGAACGACCTCGTCGGCATCATCCGCAAGGAAGAGGAGATGCGGGAGGCGATCGAGAAGCTCGAGTCGCTGAAAGAGCGCACCCCGCGCGCCGGTGTCGAAGGCGGGCGCCGGTTCAACCCCGGCTGGCACCTGGCCCTCGACCTTCGCAACATGCTTGTCGTCAGCCTGACCGTGGCCAAGGCCGCGCTGCTGCGCCAGGAATCGCGCGGCGGACACACCCGCGACGACTTCCCCAAAATGGAGCCGGAGTGGCGGGCGAAGAACCTCATCTGCACGACTGACGGCGACGAGGTCATTGTCGTCGAGCAGCCGATGATCCCGATGCGCGAGGATCTGCTCGAGCTGTTCGACCGCGATGAGCTCGCCAAGTACCTGACCGATGCCGAACTCCCGCAAGAGGTGCAGTCTTCATGAGTTACGACGCGCAGTTCCGGGTGTGGCGAGGCGACGACGAGGGCGGCGATCTCGTCGACTACACCGTCGAGGTGAACGAGGGCGAGGTCGTCCTCGACATCATCCACCGCCTCCAGGCCACGCAGGCCGGCGATCTCGCGGTTCGGTGGAATTGCAAGGCCGGCAAGTGCGGTTCGTGCAGTGCGGAGATCAACGGCCGGCCCCGGCTGATGTGCATGACTCGCATGTCCACGTTCGCCGAGAACGAGACCATCACCGTGACCCCGCTGCGAGCGTTCCCGGTGATGAAGGACCTCGTCACCGACGTCTCGTTCAACTACAAGAAGGCGCAGCAGGTGCCGGCGTTCGCGCCGCCGCCCGGCCTCGAGCCGGGCGAGTACCGCCTGGCGCAGATCGACGTCGAGCGCCCGCAGGAGTTCCGCAAGTGCATCGAGTGCTTCCTGTGCCAGGACGTCTGCCACGTGGTCCGCGACCACGAGGAGAACAAGGAATCCTTCTCCGGGCCGCGCTTCCTGATGCGGATAGCCGAGCTCGACATGCACCCGCTCGACGCCCTCGACCGTCAGCACACGGCCCAGGAGGAGCACGGCCTGGGGATGTGCAACATCACCAAGTGCTGCACCGAGGTCTGCCCGGAGCACATCAAGATCACCGACAACGCACTGATCCCGCTCAAGGAGCGCGTTGTCGACCGCAAGTACGACCCGGTGGTCTGGCTCGGCAACAAAATTAGGCGCCGGCCAAGCTAGGACAAGCTGACGCGGGAAGCCGAAGGCAACCGCAGGTGGCCGAGGTCACGCTGGTCCGGGACAACGACAGGAAGGTTCCGGGAAGGCGTAAAAAGTCCAGGCGGCCGTACGGGGGGGACGTCCGCCTGGACGTTGTTAATTATGCGCACTTCAGTCACATGCGCAACACGAAACCCTTCCCAAATTTCCCTGCGTGTCGGTGGAACGACCGGCCCTCGTGGCCGACGTGACCGCAGCCTGGCCTGAGCCGAGCTCAGATCGCCGTGACCACCTCGATGAGATCCAGCGCATCGAGCGCAGTCTTCGACGTGTCCCGCACGTCGTCGAGGATGCCCTTCTGCAGGGCGTCGATCCGCTCGTCCAGCACGGCGCACAGCGGGTAGGCCATGGCGCCGGCCTGCCGCACCGAGGCTTCGTCGACGGACGGCGAGCGCACCGACGTCACCGCGACAGCGTCAACCGCTCCGTGCTGGTCCTGCACGACGCCGACGGAGTAGACCTCGCGCGGATTGACGTCGAGCGCAGCGTGCTGATCACGCAGGTGCAGCAGCACCCGATGCCAGCGCTGCAGCTCGTCCGGCGCCTGCTTCCCGGACAGGTCGTCGACGGTGACGGCGACCTCGCCGTCCTTCTCCGCGAAGCTGCGGGCATAGGACAGCAGGGCCAGCGTCCAGAGCGCCTCGATGCCGACGTCGTCGGGCTCCCCCGCGGTGCGCACGAGTTTCGGCACGAGCCGCTCGCAGCAGGACAGCACGGTCTGGAGATCGTCGAAGGCCTCCACCAGTCGGACGAGCCGCTTGGCCGCGGCGTGGTCCAGGCGCCGCATCGCGGTCGGTGCAGCGTTGGTGGTCTCAGGCATCGTGCCTCCTCAGTCGAAGAACGTGGCGTACAGCAGATAGACGTTGAGCCCGGTGATCGTCGCCGCCACCGCACCCATCAGGAGCGTCGTCACTCGGCGGTTCACGAACGAGCCCATGACGTCGGGCCGCCGGGTCAGCAGCGCCAACGGGATCAGCGCGAAGGGGATGCCGAACGACAGCAGCACCTGGGACACGACGAGCGTGTCGGTGGTCGGCAGGCCGAGCGCAAGGACAGCCAGCGCGGGCAGCATCGTCAGCGATCGGCGGACGAAG
>JAOPVG010000255.1 GCA_025966255.1 Jatrophihabitans sp. | reverse complement strand
TCGCGGGCGTCGGCCTCATGCGAGCCGACCGCGATGACGGTGGCATCGTCGGCCAGCAGCGCGGAGTCGAACAGCGGGGTTCGGGACGTCGTCGCGCAGACGATGATCGACGCAGTGCGCAGCAACGGTCGAAGCGCGGAGTCGCCCGCCGGGAGGATCTCGTAGCCAATTCCGGCCGCCACCGAGCCGGGGTCGCGGACCACGTGGTGCACCTCGCCCAGGCCCGAGGGGACGCACTCGCGCAGCGCCGCGACGTGGCCGCGGGCCTGGGGTCCGGCGCCGAACACAACCACGTCCGGTGGAGGGGCGTAGCGCTCGAGCGCCGGCCGGATCGCCGCCACGGACACCGCCGGCGTACGCAGCGACGTGAGGGCGGTGCCGTCGAGCATCGCCCGCAGCCCCAGTGTTGCGGCGTCGTAGAGTAGGTAGGTAGCCGAAACCCGAGGGCGGCCAACCCGCGGGTTGTCGGGCGCCACCGTCGCCACCTTCACCCCGCACGCGTCTCCTACCGCCGAGGGCATGAGCAGGAACTGGCCGGCTGGCACGTCCAGCACCGACCGCGGTGGGTCGTCGGCCGGGTCGAACCCGTCGACGAGCGCCCGCTCGAGCGCCGCCACTGCAGCCGGGAACGGGAGGGCCGCGAAGATCTCCACGGCGCTCATCGTCGTGATGGCGCTGTCGGTCAACGGAGCACGAACCCCGGCACGAGGGGATCCCGCGGGTCGACCTCGAAGGCGTGTTCGCCGGTCCGGTAGGCCATTCCGGTGACCTGGGGGATGACGGCGTCGAACCCGTCGGCGATTACTCGGTCGAGCACCCTCGCCTCGAACCGCGATCCGACGACCGAGTCGTGGATGAGGACCTGGTCGTCGGCCAGCTCGCCCAGCGCGCTCAGTACTGCGACCCGCGCGGCCGTCCCCGATCCGCACGGCGACCGGTCGAGCTCGCCGTCGGCGAAGATCGTGGTGTTGCGCTGGTGCAGGTCGCCGGAGGCGTCCCGGCCGAGCTCGTCGTAGAGGATCGTGCCGTAGACGCCGCTCAGTCGCGGATCGCTCGGATGCTGCGCGTACGGGCTGTCGTTGAGCTTCCACTTCACCTCGCGCCCGATTGCGATCAGCTCGGGCACGTGCTCCGGCGTGACCGCCAGGCCGACGTCCGCGGCGCGCAGCTGGGCATAGATCGCGCCGCCGAACCCGATCTGCACGGTGACCGTGCCCCGGCTGGTCTCGACCACGGCGTCCCGCGCGATGAGGTAGCTCGCGACGTTGACGAAGTCGACCTTGCGCACGACATCGTCGGCGATGTGCACCCGCGCCACGACCCGACCGGACGGTACGTCGATCACCACGTCCGTCGGACCGCCATCAGGGGACGGCGGCACCAAGCCGGTGTCGATCGCCCACACGCCGAGGGCGATCGTGCCGTGCCCGCAGGCGGTCGAGAACCCGTCCTTGTGCCAGAACAGCACCCCGAAATGCGCGCCGTCGTCATCAGGCGGAGTGATGAAGCCGCCGTACATGTCGGCATGCCCGCGCGGCTCGAAGCACAGCACCTGCCGCACTTCGTCCAGGGCCGACGGGTGCATCGCCAGGGCCCGCCGCGCGGCGACCGTGTCGCCCTCGATGGGGACGGGAACGTCGACGACGATGCGGAACGGCTCGCCCCCGGTGTGGTAGTCGACGGTCCGGATGACTTGCGGTGAGCTCACGCGTCCCCTCCGTCGCCGCCTGCCCAAGCAGGAACGGCCCGACCCTATCGGGTCATCATGGGCCGACCCTCCCGAACGTCGCTGTCAACGTGGGTTGACACGTTGAGGTCTGTCAACCTAGATTGACAGACATGAGCGATGGAGTTCAGCTGGCTCAGGAGGCCGGCAGCAAGGATCCCGCAGTCGGACTGCGGGCGGTGGCGGCGTTGCGCGAGCTCGCTGACCGGCTCGAAGTGCTGCAGGTCGCGAACGCGCGCGACGCGGGCTGGTCGTGGCAAGAGATCGCCGACTGCATCGGCGTCAGCCGGCAGGCCGTCCACAAGAAGCACGGAAACCCAAGACGAATCCTAGGGAGGTCATAGATGTTCGAGCGGTTCTCGGGCGAGGCCCGCAACGTCGTCAGTACGGCGCAGGACGAGGCGCGAAGCCTGCGTCACCAGTTCATCGGCACCGAGCACCTGCTGCTCGCGATGCTGACGACCGACGGCGTCGGCGGCGACCTGCTGAAGGCGCGCGGCTTGAGCGCCGACGCAGTGCGGCAGCAACTGCGGGAGTGGGAGGGCCCGGACCCTCGCCTGGACCCCGATGCCCTGGCCACGCTGGGGATCGACCTCGGCGCGGTGCGTCGGGCGGCCGAAGAGCAGTTCGGACCCGGAGCGCTCGCCGCCAACGCGAAGCCGATGCCGAAGGGGCACATCCCGTTCAGCAAGCGGGCCAAGAGGGTTCTCGAGCTGTCGCTGCGGGAGGCCATTTCCCTGAACTCGAACTCGATCAACTCCGGGCATGTGCTGCTCGGCATCATCCGCGAGGAGAGCGGCGTGGGCGCCGGCCTGATCCGCTCAGCGGGCGTCGACGTGGACCAGCTCAGCGCCGAAAGCCGAGTCAGGGCGGCCCAGCAGGCTGCGTAGTCTCGTGGCACTCGACCGGGCGACACGATCCGGGTGGTGTCGGGAGGGGTTCGATGAGAGCGGTTACCTGCACAGACGCGAAGCTCGCGGTCGTCGACCTACCGACCCCGGAACCGGGACGCGGCCAGCTCCTCCTCGAGGTGCTGCGCTGCGGCATCTGTGGGTCGGATCTGCACGCGCGGCACAACTGCGACGAGCTCGCCGACGTCACGGCTGAGATCGGCTACGGCGGCATGTTCCGCTCCGATCAGCCGGTCGTGCTCGGCCACGAGTTCTGCGGCGAGATCCTCGACCACGGTCCACGGTCCCGCAAAGCCCTGCGGGCGGGGACGCGAGTGGTCGCGTTTCCGTTGCTGCGCAAGGGCAAGGACATCCACCCCACCGGTCTGTCGGCGGCGGCGCCCGGCGGATACGCAGAACAGTTGCTCGTCGAGGAATCGTTGACCTTCCCCGTTCCGAACGGTCTCTCGAGCGACCTGGCGACGCTCACCGAACCGATGGCCGTCGGACTGCATGCCGTGCGCCGCAGCGAGATCCGGAAGGGGCAGGTCGCCGTCGTCATCGGCTGCGGCCCGGTCGGACTCGCCGTCATCTGCATGCTGAAGGCCAACGGGGTCCGCACCGTCATCGCGAGCGACTTCTCGGCCGGTCGCCGCGCGCTGGCCGCCGCCTGCGGCGCCGACGTGGTGGTCGACCCGGCGCAGGACTCGCCGTTCGGCTCCGCCGCGAGCCACGGCCATCTCATCACCGGTCCGGAGGTGTTCGAACTCGCGGTCGCGACGATGGAGAAGCTGCGTCGGCTGCCACTCCTACCGTGGCGGCGGGTGTGGCAGGCCGCCGAGGCCATCGGCGCCGCCACTCCGAAACATCCGGTGATCTTCGAATGCGTGGGCGTGCCGGGCGTGATCGACCAGCTCATCACCGCGGCGCCGCTGTTCTCGCGCGTGGTCGTCGTCGGCGTCTGCATGCAGCCCGACCGCATCCGGCCGGTCATGGCGATCAACAAGGAGATCGACCTGCGCTTCGTGCTCGGCTACACGCCGGCCGAGTTCCTGGACGCCTTGCGGCTGCTCGCGGACGGCAAGGTGAACGGCGCGCCGATCCTCACCGGCATCGTCGGGCTGGCCGGGGTCGACGCAGCGTTCACCGCGCTTGGTGATGCCGACTTGCACGCGAAGATCCTCATCGATCCGCAGAGCACCGCCGCCGAACCGACGGCGGCCCCGAACTCCACCTGACCGGGTTGGCTACAGTCCGAGCATGGCTGAACAAATTGGCTGGGGAATTCTTGCCACCGGCTTGATCGCCCGGATTTTCGCGAAGGACCTCGCGCTCGTCCCGGATGCCGAGATCGTCGCGGTGGGATCACGAACGCAGGAGTCCGCCGACGCCTTCGGGGACGAGTTCGGCGTCCCGCGCCGCCACGGCTCGTACCAGGCGCTGGTCGAGGATCCGGCCGTCGACGTCGTCTACATCGCCACGCCGCATCCGGGGCATCACGCGACGGCGCTGGCTGCGATCGAGGCGGGCAAGTCGGTGCTCGTCGAGAAGCCATTCACGATGGACGCGGCCGAGGCGACCGACCTCATCGACGCGGCCCGGGCGCACGACGTGTTCGTACTCGAGGCGATGTGGACGCGTTTCCTGCCGCACATGGTCCGGATCCGGGAAATCCTGGCGGCAGGCACGCTCGGCGACATCGTCTCGGTGACGGCAGAGCACGGACAGTACTTCGATCACGATCCCGAGTTTCGGCTGTTCGCGCCGGAGCTCGGAGGGGGCGCGCTGCTCGATCTCGGCATCTACCCGCTGTCGTTCGCGTCGATGGTGCTGGGCGTGCCGCGTCAGGTGACGGCGGTGAGCGATCCGGCCTTCACCGGCGTGGACGCCCAGACGTCGATGATCTTGCAGTACGACGGCGTAGCGCAGTCCGTACTCACCACGACGTCGTACGCCGTCACTGAGAACGCCGCCGCCATCAACGGCACCAAGGCCCGAATCGAGATCGCGGGCACGTTCTACGTCCCGACCACCTTCCGGGTCGTCGACCGCGAGGGTCAACTGCTCGAGACATTTGACCAGCCGGACCGGGGCCGCGGCATGCAGCATCAGGCCGTCGAGGTGCATCGCTGCCTGCGCGCCGGGCTCCGGGAGAGCCCGGTGCTGCCGTTGTCCGAGACGCTGTCGATCATGCAGACGATGGACGAGATCCGTCGCCAGATCGGGCTGACCTACCCCGGCTGACATCCGGCCCGCGCGGTGCCCTCGCCGCCGCGGGAATGGGTGGCGCCGCTCCGTAGGGTGAGGCCATGGTTGACCGCCCCCTGACGTTGATGGCAGTTCACGCACACCCGGACGACGAGGCGACCGGTACCGGCGGCGTGCTGGCGCGCGCCGCGGCGGAGGGGGTGCGCACCGTTCTGGTCACCTGTACCGACGGGCGCTGCGGCGACGGCCCGGGGGGCGTGAAGCCGGGGGAGCCGGGACATGATCCCGCCGCCGTCGTCGCCCTGCGCCAAGCCGAGCTCGAGGAGAGTTGCGCGGTCCTGAAGGTCAGCGACCTCGAACTACTCGGCTACGCCGACTCGGGAATGATGGGGTGGGCGACGAACGACGCGCCCGGCTCGTTCTGGAAGACGCCGGTCGACGAGGCCGCGGCCCGGCTCGCCGAGCTGATGGAGCGCTACCAGCCCGACGTTGTCGTCACCTACGACGAGAACGGTTTCTACGGCCACCCCGATCACATCCAGGCCCACCGGATCACGATGGCTGCGGTCGCCGCGACCGGCATCCCGGCCAAGGTGTACTGGACCACGGTGCCCCGCGACAAGATGGCGGAGTTCGGGCGCCTGATGCGCGAACTCGGCGCCGATTGGGACGAGCCGGATCCCGACGCGGACGGGCCGGAGCCGGAGATCGGCCTCCCCGACGCGGAGATCACGACGTGGGTGGACACCGCCGAGTACGGCAGCCAGAAGTACAAAGCCCTCGCCGCGCACGCCAGCCAGGGCGAGAACATCTTCTTCCTCCGGATGGGCGAGGAGATGTTCACCGAAGTGATGGGCCTGGAGACCTTCCTGCGCGTTCAGGACACGACCGGCGCGGCCCTGCCTGAGGACGATCTGTTCGCCGGCCTGCGCTGACCGAAGGCCAAAGCCACCGCCTCTCGCGGGGTGATCGCCGCGCGCCCGTTCGGCACTGGGAACCTTCCGAATTCTTCGCCGTCTAACGCATAGACATCTAACGCTTAGAGTTCTATGCTTCGAGTGAGGAGATCGACGAGACGAGGAGACCTGCCATGACTCGCGCACTGCCCGCCCAGGTCGGCCCGGCTACTACCGCCGGTCCGGCTAGCGCTGCCGCCGAAGGTCCGGATCCACGCCGTTGGCTGGCACTGGTCTTTGTGGCACTGGCGCAGCTGATGATCGCGCTCGACGCCACGATCTTGAACGTCGCCCTGCCGTCGACCCAGCATTCGCTGCACTTCTCCGACACCGATCGGCAATGGGT